>JBFLWP010000004.1:0-146250 GCA_040757595.1 Nitrospirota bacterium
GCCGTGGCTGCTCAACGCATCATGACCGCATCACCCATTGCAATCGAAGAGCAACGGGTACCCGACTGCCCGCCGTTCGTCAGCCGCGTCAGTTTTGATGGACTTCGGAAGGTACGTGAACAGCCGCACATTCAGCGGAAAGGACAAGGGAGGTGAGCGGGCCTGGTCTTACGACGCGGTTTTGGCCGACTTGCCGGACCGGAGGTACTGATCCACCACCGCGGCCATCTTGCGTCCTTCGGCAATGGCCCAGACGATGAGGGAGAGCCCGCGTGTCATTTCTCGGCCCGCTTTCGGTGATTACGTTTGGTAGGGCGAAGTCCCGAACCTGCTTTCGGATATAGCGAACATCCAACTTGGGGTTCACCGATACGACCCCGCGGATGTCCTCGATATCTTGCAGACGGTGCGAAACGGCCTTCATGATCACCAGGTCCTCCGGGGTGGGTAACCGAAAGACCAGGCTCCCGACCTTCCACCGCACGGCCCGGCGCAGAGCCTTCTGCTCAAACGAGAGTCGGCCTTGGGCCACGTCCACAGGCACACCGCTAGCCGCATGCTCAAGGAGGATCATGGCGGAGCGTTTGGCGAACGCGATCGGATCGGTGATCCTCGGCTTCAAGCCACGAGTCTGCGCAAACGCCAAGGAGCGATCGAGCGCAGCATCTTCAAGCCGAACAGTGGCGTCTATATCTGCGGTCAGTCGAGGCCCTCCAAGAAGACTGGCCGCAACCCCGCCGATGATCATACCCTCGGTTTTCGACTTTTTAAGAAGACTGGAGAATGCTCGGAGAGCGGGAACGAGAGAAGTGAGCGAGGCAGGCTTTACGCCGCGAGACCTTTGAGGCGACGCCACCGGAGTCTGGCCTCTTTATCTTGCTGACGATTCATGGCGGCTAACTTCGGGATCAGCCCCATCCCGACCGCCAAACGATAGCAGGCATCCATCTGACGGAGCTTTTCCGCAATCGGCGTGCGCCGAAATTCCTTGGCCTGGAATTCGTTCACCAAGCACCCGCGCTTCACATATTCCCGGGCTTCTTTTTTCGTCATTTCACCGCAGCCTTGGCCGACGTGCCGGACCGGAGGTACTGGTCCACCGCCGCGGCCATCTTGCGTCCTTCGGCAATGGCCCACACGATCAGCGAGGCGCCCCGGCGCACGTCGCCGCCCGCGAAGACCCCGTCCACGCTGGACATGTAGTTGCCGTCCGTGGCCACGTTGCCCCGCGTGTCGTACTTCACGCCCAGCCCGTCCAGCAGCCCCAGCTTGACCGGGCCGGTGAAGCCCATCGCGAGCAAAACCAAATCCACGTCCATCTCGAACTCGGTGCCGGGAACCGGCACGAACTTGCCGTTCTCGAAGGAGACCCGGTGCGCGTGCAGCTTGGTGACATGCCCGTTGTGGCCGGAGAACTTGGTCGTCGAGACGCTCCACTGCCGGTCGCAGCCCTCCTCGTGGGCGTGCGAGGTGCGCAACTGCATCGGCCAGAGGGGCCAGGGCGTGGAGGCGGCGCGCTGCGGCGGCGGCTCCGGCAACAACTCGAACTGATGCACTTCGCAGCAGCCCTGCCGGTGCGCGGTGCCCAGACAGTCCGAGCCCGTGTCGCCGCCCCCGATGATCACGACCCGCTTGCCCTTGGCCGTGATCGGCTCGTCGGTGATCACGTCGCCGGCATTGCGCCTGTTCTGCTGGGTGAGGTAGTCCATCGCCAGGTGGATGCCCCTCAGCTCCCGGCCCGGCACGGGCAGCTCGCGCGCCTGCTCGGCCCCCAGGGCCAGGCAGATCGCGTCGAACTGCCGGCGCAGCTCCTCCCCGCCGACATCCACGCCGACGGTGACGCCGGCCCGGAACTCGACCCCCTCGGCCTTCATCTGCTCCAGCCGCCGGTCCACGACCCACTTCTCCATCTTGAAGTCGGGGATGCCGTAGCGCAGGAGCCCGCCGATCCGGTCCGCCTTCTCGAAGACCGTCACCTGGTGCCCCGCCCGCGCGAGCTGCTGGGCCGCGGCCAGCCCGGCCGGGCCTGAGCCCACCACCGCCACGGTCTTGCCGGTCTTGACCGTCGGGAGGACCGGCTGCACCCACCCCTCGTCGAAGCCTCGGTCTATGATGTTCCACTCGATGACCCGGATCGAGACCGGGTCCTCGTTGATGCCCAGCACGCAGGCCGACTCGCAGGGAGCGGGACAGAGGCGCCCGGTGAACTCCGGGAAGTTGTTCGTCGTGTGGAGGGCCTTGAGCGCGTCCTGCCAGCGGCCCCGGTGCACGAGGTCGTTCCACTCAGGGATCAGGTTCACCACCGGACAGCCGTTGGTGCTCTGGCAGAAGGGCACCCCGCAGTCCATGCAGCGGGCGCCTTGCGCCTTGAGCTTGTCCTCCGGCATCGGCTCGTAGAGCTCCTTCCAGTCCGTGATCCGGAGCTCGACCGGCCGGCGCTTGGGGCCCTCGCGGGCGTATTTCATGAAGCCTTTGGGATCAGCCATTTCCAAAAACCGTGACGCGTGATTGGTGACGGGTGACGTGCGAGAGACGCGACGCAGAACAGAACCGTCGTGCGTCGCCCGTTGCTCGCGAACGACGACGCCCGTTTCACGTCTTACGTCTCACGTGTGCGCCATTTCCTTGTGCGCCTGCTGCTTGGCGGCCGCCGCCTTCCGCTCGGCGAGCACGCGCTTGTAATCAATCGGCATGATCTTGACGAACTTGGGCAGCATCGTCTCCCAGGCCTCCAGGACCTTCTTGGCCTTGCGGCTGCCCGTGTGCTTGAGATGGGCCTCGACCATGGAGCGGAGCGTCTGCTTGTCCTCGGCGGTGGCGACCTTCTCGAGCTCGACCATCCCCAGGTTGCAGCGCTGCTCGAACTTTCCGTCCTCGTTCAGCACGAAGGCGATGCCGCCCGACATGCCGGCCGCGAAGTTCCGGCCGGTCCGGCCCAGCACGACGACGACCCCGCCGGTCATGTACTCGCAGCCGTGGTCGCCCGTGCCCTCGATGACCGCCCGCACGCCGCTGTTCCGGACCGCGAACCGCTCGCCCGCCATCCCGTAGAAGTAGCACTCGCCGCCGGTGGCTCCGTAGAGCGACGTGTTTCCGATCAGGATCGTCTCCTCCGGGTTGTAGGTGATCCCCTTGGGGGGCACGACGACGATCTTGCCGCCCGAGAGCCCCTTGCCCAGGTAGTCGTTCGACTCCCCTTCCAGGATCAGCGTGATGCCCTTGGAGACGAACGCCCCGAAGGACTGGCCGGCCGAGCCGGTGAACCTGATCGTGATCGTGTCCTCCGGCAGCCCCTCCAGCCCGTACTTCTTCGCGACGCGGCTGGAGAGCATGGTGCCGGTCGTCCGGTTCACGTTCCGGATCGGCAGCTCCAGCGTTACCTTCTCCCTCCGCTCGATGGCCGGCCGGCAAAGCTCGATCAGCTTGTTGTCCAGGATGCCGGCGAGCCCGTGGTCCTGCTTCTGGACGCAGTGGGTGGCGATCTCCGGGCCGACCTCCGGCATCTTGAGCAGCGGCGAGAGGTCCAGGCCCCTGGCCTTCCAGTGGTCCACGGCCTTCTGGGCCTTGAGCTTGTCCATCCGGCCGATCATCTCCTCCATCTTGCGGAAGCCCAGCCTGGCCATCAGCTCGCGCACTTCCTCGGCCACGAAGAAGAAGTAGTTGACCACGTGCTCGGGCTGGCCGGCGAACTTCTTGCGCAGGACCGGGTCCTGCGTGGCCACCCCGACCGGACAGGTGTTCAGGTGGCACTTGCGCATCATGATGCAGCCCTCGACGATCAGGGGCGCGGTCGAGAAGCCGAACTCCTCCGCCCCGAGCAGGGCCGCGACCGTCACGTCCCGCCCGGTCTTCATCTGCCCGTCGGTCTCGACCCGGATGCGCCTCCGCAGGTCGTTCAGGACCAGGGTCTGGTGCGTCTCGGCCAGCCCCAGCTCCCACGGGATGCCGGCATATTTAATGGAGGAGAGCGGCGAGGCCCCGGTCCCGCCCGAGTCCCCGCTGATCAGGACCTTGTCCGCGTGGGCCTTGGAGACCCCGGCCGCGACCGTCCCGACCCCGACTTCCGCCACCAGCTTGACCGAGACCTCCGCCTCCGGGTTGGAGTTCTTCAGGTCGAAGATGAGCTGGGCCAGGTCCTCGATCGAATAGATGTCGTGGTGCGGCGGCGGCGAGATGAGCTGCACCCCCGGCGTCGCGTACCGCAGCCGCGCGATGATCTCGTCCACCTTGTGGCCGGGCAACTGCCCGCCCTCGCCGGGCTTGGCCCCCTGGGCCATCTTGATCTGCAGCTCCCTGGCGTTGACCAGGTAATGGGAGGTCACGCCGAACCGGGCCGAGGCGACCTGCTTGATGTAGGAGTTCTTCGAATCCCCGTTCGGCAGCGGGACGAACCGCTCCGGGTCCTCGCCGCCCTCGCCCGTGTTGCTCTTCCCCCCGATGCGGTTCATCGCGATCGCCAGGGTCTCGTGCGCCTCCTTGCTGATCGCGCCGAAGGACATGGCGCCCGTCGTGAAGCGCTTGACGATCTCCTTGGCCGGCTCCACTTCCTCCAGCGGGATCGGCTCGGGCGCGAACTTGAAGTCCAGGAGCCCGCGCAGGTTGGAGCGGCGCCGGCTCTCGTCGTTCACGAGCGCCGCGAACTCCTTGTAGGTCTTGGGGTCGTTCGTCCTCGTCGCATGCTGGAGCTTGTAGATCGTCTCCGGGTTCCAGTTGTGATGCTCGCCCTGGACCCGGTAGTGGATCTCCCCGCCGAAGTCGAGCTGCCGGATCGGCGCCGGCGCGTAGGCCTGGCGGTGCCGGCGCAGGGTCTCCTCGCCGATCTCGCGGAGGCCGATCCCCTCGATGCGGGAGGCGGTGCCGGTGAAGTACCGGTCGATCGTCTCCCGGTTCAGCCCGATCGCCTCGAAGATCTGCGCGCCGCAGTAGGACTGGACCGTGGAGATGCCCATCTTCGAGAAGATCTTGAGCAGCCCCTTGTTGATGGCCTTGATGAACTTGGTCTCGGCGGTGGCCGCGTCCAGCCCCTCCGGCAGGTAGCCGTCCCGTTCCATGTCCACGAGCGTCTCGAACACGAGGTACGGGTTGATCGTCCCGGCCCCGTAGCCGATCAGGCAGGCGAAGTGGTGCACGTCGCGCGGCTCGCCGGTCTCCAGGATCAGCCCGACCTCGGTCCTCGTGCACTCGCGCACCAGGTGATGGTGCACGGCCGCGATGCCGAGCAGGCTCGGGATCGGCGCCCACTCCTCGTTGACTCCCCGGTCGCTGAGGATGAGGAACTTGTACCCGTCCCTGATCGCCTGGGAGGCCTCCTGGCAGAGGGTGTCCACCGCGGCGGCGAGCCCGTCCGGACCCTCGGCCACCCGGAAGAGCATCGTCAGCGTCTTGCTCTTGAAGCTCGGGTCGGCGATCTCGCGGATCTTCTCCAGGTCGGCGTTGGACAGGATCGGCTGCTTCACCCGGATTCGGCGGCAGGACTCAGGCGCCTCGACCATCAGGTTCGGCTTGGGCCCGATGTTGGTCACGAGCGACATGACCAGCTCCTCGCGGATCGGATCGATCGGCGGGTTGGTCACCTGCGCGAAGAGCTGCTTGAAGTACTTGAAGAGGAGCTGCGGTCGCTCGGACAGGACGGCCAGCGGCGTGTCGGTCCCCATCGAGGAGACCGGCTCCTCGCCGGCCACGACCATCGGGGTGACGACCATCTTGAGCTCTTCGACCGTGTAGCCGAACGCCTGCTGGCGCTGCCGGATCGTCGGATGGTCCGGCTGGGGCACGTTCAGCGGCTCCGGCAGCTCGTCCAGCGAGACCCGGTACTGGGTGACCCAGGCCCGGTAGGGCTTCCGCCCGACGATGTCGGCTTTGATCTCCTCGTCGTCAATGATGCGGCCCTGCGCCGTGTCCACGAGGAACATGCGGCCCGGCTGCAGGCGCCCCTTCTGCCGGATCTCCTTCGGCTCGGCCGGCAGCACGCCCGCCTCGGAGGCGAGCACGACGAGATCGTCGCTCGTGACCTGGTAGCGGCAGGGCCGCAGCCCGTTGCGGTCCAGCGTCGCCCCGATCAGCTTGCCGTCGGTGAAGCAGACCGCCGCCGGCCCGTCCCAGGGCTCCATCATCGCCGCGTGGTACTCGTAGAACCCCCGGCGGTCCAAGTCCATGTGCGGGTTGCCCACCCACGGCTCCGGGATCAGCATCATCATCGCGTGCGGGAGCGAGCGGCCGCCCAGCACGAGATACTCGAGCGCGTTGTCCAGGCAGGCCGAGTCGCTCTGGTGCTCGTAGACGATCGGGTACAGCTTGGGCAGATCGGCGCCGAACAGCTCGGACTGCAGCCGTCCCTGGCGGGCCCGCATCCAGTTCACGTTCCCCTTCAGCGTGTTGATCTCGCCGTTGTGGCAGATGTACCGGTAGGGATGGGCGAGCGGCCAGGTCGGGAACGTGTTCGTGCTGAACCGGGAGTGGACCAGCGCGAGCGCGCTGACCACGCTGGCGTCCTTGAGGTCCTGGTAGTATTCCGCCATCTGGCGCGGGAGCAGCAGGCCCTTGTACACGATCGTGTTGCCGGAGAGGCTGGGCACGTAGAAGTGCTCGCGCCCCTCGATGGCGGACTCCCGGATCACGCGCTCCGCGCGCTTGCGGATCACGTAGAGCTTGCGCTCGAACTGCGCCTCGTTGAGGATGTCGCGCGCGACGAACACCTGCCGGATGACCGGCTCGGTCCGCCGCGCCTGGGTCCCGATCGCGTCGCTCTTGACCGGCACGTCCCGCCAGCCCAGGAGCCGCGCGCCCTCCTCCGCGATCACCTTTTCGAAGAGCGTCTCGCACGACTTGCGCGCGGCGGCCTCCCGGGGCAGGAACACCATGCCCACCCCGTACTCGCCCGCGTTCGGCAATTTGATCCGGGCCTCCGCCGCCGCCCGCTTCAGGAACTCGTGCGGCACCTGGAGCAGGATGCCGGCGCCGTCGCCGGTGCAGGGATCGCAGCCCTGGGCGCCGCGGTGAAACAGGTTCTCCAGGACTTGCAGCCCCTTGCGGACGATGTCGTGGGACTTGTGCCCCTTGATGTTGGCCACGAAGCCGATGCCGCAGGAGTCTTTTTCGTGGGCCGGATCGTAGAGGCCCTGTTTCGGAGGGAGTCCGGGAATGTTCATGGGCGGCGAATCCGGTTCCGTGTTGAAGGTCTGTCCGTCTGGGCGGGACCGCGCCCCCGGCGCGACCTCCGCGAAGGGATTCGTCAGGTTGGGTCTGATGCCGTCGGCGGCCCCAATCGCTTGCGTGAATCGGAGTGTCACAATAAAGGATCGCACGCGCTCCTGTCAAGGCAACGGACCGCGTCGCGCGAGCCTTCAACGCGCCGGAATGAGGCTTGACAAAGGCGGACCCCTGCCCTAGACTCGCTCGCATGAATCACGGGCCCGCGACCTCGACCCTGCACACGATGGCGGACGTGTGGGACGCCTATCGCGGAGACCTCGACGGCGTCGAGGACCAGGTCCGTAGAAACCTCGATTCGTCGGTTGCCCTCGTCAACACGGTGGCGGCCCACATCCTGAGCAGCGGCGGCAAGCGCATCCGCCCCCTCCTGCTCCTCCTCTGCGCCCGCCTCTGCGGCCACACCGCCAGCGACCACCTGGTGCTCGGCAGCCTCGTGGAATACATCCACACGGCCACGCTCCTCCACGACGACGTGGTGGACGACGCGGACCTGCGCCGGGGCCGGCAGACGGCCCGCAAGGTCTGGGGCAACCAGGTCAGCATCCTGGTGGGCGACTACCTCTATTCGAAAGCCATCTGCCGCATCGTCGGATTCCGGAACCAGGCCATCAACGAGGTCCTCTCCGAGGCCTGCCGCAAGATGGCGGAGGGCGAGGTCCTGCAGCTCTACTACAACGGCAACCCCGCCGTCACCGAACCCGAGTACCTGCGCATCGTCGAATACAAGACCGCGTCGCTGATCGCGGCGGCCTGCCGGATCGGCGCGATCATCGCGGAAGCCCCGGCCGACAAGCAGGCGGCGCTGTTCCGGTTCGGCCGGCACCTGGGCATCGCCTTCCAGGTCGCCGACGACACGCTCGATTACGCGGCCGACGGCGACCGGCTGGGCAAGTCCCTGGGACAGGACTTGCGGCAGGGCAAGGCCACGCTCCCGCTCCTGCACCTGCTGCAGCACTGCTCGGAGCAGGACAGGCAGATGATCAAGGACCGGATGGAGACGAGGACGCTCACGGACGCGGACCTGCTGCGGATCACCGGGCTCATGCAGGAATACGGCTCGATCGCCTATGCGATGGAGCGGGCCCGCGAATTCGTGGCCGCCGCAAACCATGACCTGACTTCCTTCGAGGAGGATGCCCCGTCCAAACGCGCCTTGTGCGTCGTCGCGGAGTACATGGTCAACCGCGACCGCTAGCCCAAGAACCCGTGACACGTGACCCGTGACAGGTAACAAGGGCGCGCAGCGATGCGCCGTCGAACTCGTCACGCATCACGCGCCACGCATCACGTATCATGAGTCTCTTCCCCATCACCCACCACCCGTCACCCATCACGTCCCATCCGGCGCATCCGCTGGTCAAGCTGGCGGCGGAGGCGATCGCCGCGTACCTCTGGCGCGGACAGGTGATCGAGCCGGCCGCCGCGCTGTTCTCGGACCTGCCCGACGCCCTCATGCCCGCCGGCTGTTTCGTCTGCCTGAAGCGGCAGGGGCGGCTCCGCGGGTGCATCGGCACGACCGAGCCGCTCTACGAGACCCTGGCGGGCGAGGTCATCCGGAACGCGATCGGGGCCGCGACCCGCGATCCCCGCTTCGCGCCGGTGGAGCGGTTCGAACTGGACGAACTCAGCATCACCGTGGACGTGCTGGGACCGGCGGAGCCGGTGCCGGACCAGACCGCGCTGGACCACCGGCGGTACGGCATCGTCCTCCGGTCTGGCGAGCGGCGCAGCGTCCTCCTGCCGGACATCGAAGGGATCGGCTCGGTGGCCGAACAAGTGGCGGCCGCCCGGGACAAGGCCGGGCTCGCCCCGCACGATCCGATCGAGCTGCTGCGGTTCGAAGTCACCAGATACCGTTAAACGTGAACGGTGAGACGTGAGACGCAAACGGCCGGCTGTCAGAAGTCCTGAGATGCGTTTCCGCATTTCCGGTTCACCGTTCACGTTTCACTCTTCACCTTTCACGAAAGTACGCAATGGCTAATATCATTCCGTTCCGGGGAGTCCTGTACAATCCCGCCGCGTCCGGGGACATCGCCCAGGTCGTGGCACCGCCCTACGACGTCATCGACGCGGAGGCGCAGCGGGCGCTGCACGCGCGGAATCCGCACAACGTCATCCGGCTCGAGCTGGGGCTGGACGAGCCGGGCGACGGGCCCGCCTGCAACCGGTACACGCGCGCGGCCGGGCTCCTGCAGAGCTGGCTGGCGGGCGGCGTGCTCCGGCGCGACCGCGAGCCGGCGATCTACCCCTACCAGATCGAGTATGTCCCGCCCGCGGCCGGGCCGGACGCCGGCACGAGGGTGCTCAAGGGTTTCCTCTCCACGGTGGAGCTGGCGGACTTCGGCACCGGCCGGGTCTATCCGCACGAGAACACGCGGGCCGCGGCCAAGGAGGACCGGCTGCGCCTCCTGGAGGCCTGCCGCTCCAACTTCAGCCCGATCTGGTCCCTGTTTTCCGATCCGGAGGGCGGCATCCTCGGCCTTCTCGACAAATCCGTCGACACGGACCGGCCGCGCCTCGACTTCCGCGACGATGCGGGATTCCGCCACCGCCTCTGGGCGATCACGGACCGGACCGTGCTCGGAGAGATCGCGGAGGCCATGCATCCCAAGCCCCTGTTCATCGCGGACGGACACCACCGCTACGAGACCGCCCTCGCGTACCGGAACCTGCGGCGCCGGCAGGCCGGGGCCGGTCAGTCGAACGGTCTCCGGCCCTACGACAGCGTGCTCATGCTCTTCTCGAGCCTGGAGGATCCGGGCCTGACGATCCTGCCCACCCACCGGGTGCTTCGCACCCAGCCGCCTCCGCTGGCCGAGCTCGCGGTGCAGCTCCGCGGGGCCTTCACGTTCGAGGAGTTCCCGTTCCAGGAACAGGCGGAAGCGGACGCCCGCCGCCGCTTCATCGGGACGCTGCGCGCCAGGGGCCTCGCAGGCCACGCCTTCGGCCTGGCGTTGCGCGGGGTGCCCCGGTACGTCGTCCTGAGCCTACGGCCCGATCAGCCGGTCTTGGCCAACCCCTCCGCGCGAGACCGGCTGGACGTGTCGATCCTGCACAGTTCGATCCTGGGCCGCCTGTGCCCGTCCAAGGCCGACGAAGAGGCGATCTTCTACACCAAGGACGACGACGAGGCCCTGGACTGGGTGCGCCGCGGATCGGCCGAAGCGGCGCTGCTGCTCAACCCGACCAAGGTGAGCGAGGTTCGCGCCGTCGCGGCGGCCGGCGAGCGGATGCCGCACAAGTCCACCTATTTCTTCCCGAAACCCTTGACGGGCTTGGTCATGAATGTCATGGACTGACCAGGCAGAGAGACCCGGAGTGCGGCATCCGTTGCCGCACAAGTCCTTCTGTTCTCTTCCAAGCCCCTTGACCGGCTTGGTCAGGAATGTCATGGACGATTGATCGCGCCGCAGACCACGGTCTGCACGGAATCTCCGGAGCGGACACGCCATGCCACTCGATCGCGCCACCCCGACCTCCCCCATCCCGCCCGTCCCTTGCCTCGGCGTCAACCGTCGGACCGGCTCGCAGGAGCCAGCCATGCGAGGTGCCCGCCATGAGAGTCAAGATCCTCGTCGTCGATGATGACCCGGACATCGTCACGATCCTGAAGGATCGGTTGGAATCGCTCGGCTACGACACGGTCACCGCGGAAGACGGGACTCAGGCGCTCACGCTCATCGAGCGGGAACAGCCCGGCCTCATGCTGCTGGACCTGGAGATGCCCGCGCTCTCGGGCCTGGACGTGCTCAAGCGGATCGCCCAGGCCAGGCAGAGCGGGCGCGAAGGGTTCGATGTCCCCGTCATCATCATGACCGCCCACGGAACGATCACGAAGGCAGTCCAGGCGATGAAGGAGGGCGCCTACGACTTCCTCACCAAACCCGTCGAGACGGAGCACCTGACGATCGTGATGCAGAAGGCCCTGGAGCGGGAGACGTTGCGCCGCCAGGTCGAATACCTCCGCACCGAGGTGGACGCCCGCTATGCCACGATCGTCGGGACGAGCCCCCAGATCGCGTCCGTCGTCGAGCTCGCCAAACGGGCCGCCCAGTCCGACGCCGGCGTGCTGCTGCTGGGGGAGAGCGGCACCGGCAAAGAGCTCTTCGCCCGCTCCATCCACCACTGGAGCCCCAGACGGGCCATGCCGTTCGTGGTCATCAACTGCGTGGCGCTCACCGAGACCCTGCTGGAGAACGAGCTCTTCGGGCACGAGAAGGGGGCCTTCACCGGGGCGGACCGCCAGCAGAAGGGCAAGATCGAGATGGCGGACGGGGGGACCCTCTTCCTGGACGAAATCGGCGACATGCCGACGGCCCTCCAGGCCAAGCTGCTGCGGGTCCTCCAGGACCGCGAGTTCCACCGGGTCGGGGGCACCCGCCCGGTCCGGGTGAACATCCGCGTCATCGCCGCGACGAACAAGGACCTCAAGCAGGCCGTCAAGGAGGGACGCTTCCGCGAGGACCTCTTTTTCCGGCTCAACGTCGTCACGCTGACGCTCCCCCCGCTTCGCGAGCGCCCCGCGGACATCCCGCAACTGGCCGAATTCTTCCTCAAGCGGCACGCGCAGGACGCCAAGCGGCCCAGGGCAAGGCTGACGCAGGAGGCCATGGCGGCCATCACCTGTTATGCCTGGCCCGGCAACATCCGGGAGCTGGAGAATGCGCTCGCCCGAGCCGTCGTGCTCAGCCAGCACGAGGAGATCGGCCCCGAGTCCCTGGCTCTCTGGGGTCCCGACGGACTGCAGGCCGCCCAGACGAGCGGCTCGGCCGGCTATGAGGACCTCCCCTACCACGAGTCCATGGAGGAGCACAGCCGTTCCATCATCCTGCGGGCCCTCCAGCGGGCCAACTGGTGCCAGACCAGGGCGGCCGAGCAACTCAAGCTCCAACGGACGTACCTGGCGCGGCTCATCAAGCAGAAGAACATCCCGGTCCAGCCCCAGCGCGGATGATCCTCCCCGGCCCTTCCCGTGGTAGGATACGGGCGCAGGCGCGTGGCGAGAGGCTCGATGCAAGCGACTTCCATCCGTTACCTCTCGCCCCGCGCCCCATGCCTCGTGCCGGAGATTAGAAATGGCGATAGACCCAGTTTGCGGAATGACAGTCGAAGAGGAGAAGGCCGCCGCGACGTCGGTTTACAAGGGCACGACCTACTACTTCTGCGCCCCCGGCTGCAAACGGACCTTCGAGGCAGGCCCGGACGCGATCCTCAAGAATGGCCCTCGCGGCATGCAGGCGCCCGCCCCCCAGATGGTCACGATCGGGAAAATCCAGAGGGCGGAGCCACGCGGCCCCCGTCCTGCTCCAAGCCCGACCGCGCAACCGGCGAAGGGCTTGCCCCAGCCCCCAGACGTTTCACGTCTCACGTCTGACGTCTCACGTCTCACGATTCCGATCGAGGGGATGTCTTGCGCCTCCTGCGTCGCCAAGATCGAGCAGGGGCTGGGCGGGATGGAGGGAATCGTCAAGGCCTCGGTGAACCTCGCGACCGAGCAGGCGACGGTCGAATACCTGCCGAACGTGACGAGCGTGGCGGCGATCCAGGAGACGATCCGCGGCCTGGGCTACACGCCGGTCCTGCCCGCCGGACCTTCGGCGAGCGAGCGGGAATCCCCCGCGACCAAGGAGGCCCGCGCGCGGGAGGCCTACCGGACGCTCACGATCCGCTTCTGGGCCTCGGCGGTCCTGACCCTGCCGATCATGGTCCTCGGCATGTCGGAGCACCTGGGTTTGCCGGTCGCCCGGACCGCCTCCTTCTGGCTCCAGCTCCTCCTGGCCACGCCGGTGCAGTTCTGGGCGGGCTGGCAGTTCTACCGCGGGGCCCTCGCGGTGGCCCGGCACGGCTCCTCCGACATGAACACGCTGATCGCCGTCGGAACCTCCGCGGCCTACGGCTACAGCGTCGCCGCCACCCTCGCCCCCGGGCTCTTCGCCGCCGGCGGCCTCGTGCCGGCCGTCTACTTCGACACCTCCGCCGCCATCGTCACGCTCATCCTCTTCGGCCGCGTGCTGGAGGCGAGGGCCAAAGGGCGGGCCTCGGAGGCCATCCGCAAGCTGGCCGGCCTCCAGCCCAGACAGGCGCGGGTCGTCCGGGAGGGGCACGAGCAGGACGTGCCGATCGAGGAGGTGCGCGTCGGCGACCTGGTCATCGTCCGTCCGGGCGAGCGGATTCCGGTGGACGGCCTGGTCCGCCAGGGAACGTCGGCGGTGGACGAATCCATGCTGACGGGCGAGAGCCTGCCGGTGGACAAGCAGCCGGGCGACCTCGTGATCGGCGCGACGCTCAATCGCGTCGGCGGCCTGAAGGTCGAGGCCACCAAGGTCGGCCGGGACACGGCGCTCGCGCAGATCATCCGCATCGTCGAGGAAGCCCAGGCCGCCAAGCCGCCGATCGCCAGGCTGGTGGACCGGATCGCCGCGGTCTTCGTGCCGGCCGTGATCCTGGTCGCCGGGCTCACGTTCGTCCTCTGGCTCGTCCTCGGCCCGGCGCCGGCCCTCACCCACGCGCTCGTCAACTTCGTCGCCGTCTTGATCATCGCCTGCCCCTGCGCCCTGGGTCTGGCCACCCCCACCTCGATCATGGTGGGCTTGGGCAGGGGCGCGGAGCTCGGCATCCTGCTCCGAGGCGGGGACGCGCTCGAGCTGGCCCACCGGCTCACGACGATCGTGCTGGACAAGACCGGCACGCTGACGAAGGGCGAGCCCTCCGTGGCCGCCGTGGTGCCGGTGGCGGACGGCTGGACCGTCGAGCGTCTCGTCGGCCTGGCCGCCTCGGCCGAGCGCAGCTCGGAGCACCCGGTCGGCGAGGCCATCGTCCGCCACGCCCGCCAGCAGGGAATTCCCGTGATGGACGCAGCCGAGTTCGCGGCGATCCCCGGCCACGGCATCCGGGCCAAGGTCGCCGCCCCCTCCGGGGCCCTCACCGTCTCGCTCGGCAACCTCCGGCTGATGGAAGTGGACGGAATCCAGGCGGGGCAGGACGCGACGAAGACGGCGGAGCAGCTCTCGAACGCGGGGCTCACCCCCATGTACCTGGCGGTGCGGGAGCCGGAGGCCAAGCTGGCGGGCATCCTGGCGGTCGCCGACACGCCCAAGGACCACGCGCAGGAGGCCGTGGAGGCCCTGCACCGGCTTGGCCTGGAGGTCATCATGCTGACCGGCGACAATCCCCGCACCGCCAGGGCGATCGCCGATCAGGTGAAGATCGACTGGGTTCTGGCCGAGGTCCTGCCCGAGCAGAAGGCGCGGGAGATCAAGAAGCTGCAGGAGCAAGGCAAGGTAGTCGCGATGGTGGGGGACGGGATCAACGACGCCCCGGCCCTCGCGCAGGCCGACGTCGGGATCGCGATCGGGACCGGCACGGACGTGGCCATGGAGGCGGCCGACGTGACCCTGGTCCGCGGGGACCTGCGGAACGTGGTCCTCGCCATCGCCCTGTCGCGGGCCACGACCAGGAACATCAAGCAGAACCTGTTTGCGGCCTTCATCTACAACGTGCTGCTGATCCCGGCCGCAGCCCTCGGCTACCTGAACCCGATCTGGGCGGCGGCGGCCATGAGCCTCTCCTCCGTCAGCGTCGTGGGGAACGCGTTGCGCCTGCGCCGGTTCCGCCTGCCGTGAGCGCCCGGCTCACCGGCCTCGTTGCTTCCCGCCCCATTCGAAATCCGCGTTTGGCTTTCCTTCTCGGGCCTTCCGTGATAGAGGAAGGACAACGCACGGACCGGCCATCATGTTCGACCTCACCGTTCCCGACATCGTCCCGTACCTCCTCGCGATCCTCGGCCTGCTCCTGGTCTGGCAGGTCTACAAGATCCAGGTGCAAGCCGGCCGGATCGAGACCGTCAGCTCCTGGGACCGGTCGGGCATCCGCCTGTTCGTCCACGTCACGCCCGCCGACAGCCATGCGTGCAAGGTCTGCAAGGCGGCCCACGGCATGGCGTTCCTGCCGACGATCGTGGCGGCCAAGAAGTTTCGGGCCATGGACCAGAACTGCACGAATCCGGCCGGATGCCGCTGCCTGCTCATCGGGCTGATGGGGGCCTGGCCGGAAGCGGAGCGGGTGCTGGCCTACCTGCAGGTCAGTCAGGGACGGGCCCACCTGTCCGCCCAGCAACTGGCCCAGTTGATTGACGGCGCGCAGGCCCGGCGGACGGGCATCGTCGCGGACCAGATCTCGGTGAGCGTCCTGGACGCGATGCGCTCCGAGGAAAGCGCGCCGGACCAGGCCATCGCTCACTATCGCTTCGTCGTGGAAAACGCCCAGAAGGAACGGGACCTGCCTTTCGTGATCCCCGCCTATCTGCGGCTGGCCGATCTCCTGGAACAGCACGGCCGCCACGAAGAAGCGCTCGCCGTGGTCGAGCAGTTCCTGAAGGCCTCCGGGCCGAGCGGCCTGCAGGAAGGACAGGCCAAGCCGGCGCCGGCCCCGACTGAAGCCGAGCGCACCCTCATGTCGCTCCGCAAGACCCGGCTCCTGGCCTCGCTCAAGAAGGCCGAAACCGCCAAGCTGCCGTCATAAGTCGGCGGCGGAAGGCGAGCCGCTCATCCGGGGAGGGCGGGCCGGCGCTCGCGGGCCGCGAGCGTAATGAGGCCGGCCTCTGCGTCCTTCTGAACCTGAGCGTACCGATCCGGGGTTCCGACGTCCGACCAGTAGCCGCGCATGAGGAAGCTCCCGATGAGCTCCCCCAGCGCGAGCGAGCGGACGTAGGCGTCGATGATCGAGGACTCCTGCCCCGACGGCACGACGTCGAGCAGCCGCGGCTCCATCACGTGCACGCCGGCGAACATGTGCGTGAAGCGGGGCCCGCCCGCTCCTGCATCCGCCCGCCCCCAGCCGTTGATCGAGCACACGCGCCCCGCTTGGTCCACCTCCACCGGCCCCCAGCGTCGGGCATCCGGGTCTTCCCGGAGGACCATCGTCGCCAGGGCGCCCCGCTCGCGATGGGCCCGCACGACCTCGCCCAGGTCCAGCTCCATCATGGTGTCCCCGTTGAGCACGAGGAAAGAGCCGCCGCCGAAAAAGGCCTCGGCCTGCTTGATCCCCCCGCCCGTGCCGAGGATCACCGCCTCGCGCGAGTAGGACACGGACATGCCCCACTTCGACCCGTCTCCCAGCGTCTGCTCGATCAGGTACCCCAGATGGTGCAGGTTGACGATCACGTCCGTGATCCCGTGCTGACGCAGCAGCAGCAGGTTCCAGACGATCAGCGGGACGCCGGCGACGGGGAGCAGCGGCTTGGGAATCGTCTCGGTCAGCGGTCTCAGGCGGGTGCCGAGCCCCGCCGCCAAAATCATCGCCTTCATTTTAGGGCTCGATACCCCTTAAGAATTCGCATTCTTGCCAATTTCGTGGAAGCAAACGTGGAAGATGCTATAATCCGTCCCCCTCGGAGTTCTCACTATGCCCGCGCGCACGAATTCAACCCTAGACAGACTATCTCAGGACTACGAAGCACTCAAAGACCAGACAGGGCGCGATGCAAAGTCTGTCGCCGTGGCCGATAACTTGAAGCGGTTGACTGAAACCTCTCTCAACTTCTTATCTTCCTCGTGCGTGAAGGTTCCCCTAACCTCGCGAGTGTATGGCAAGCACTATTACTCCTTTGCCAGAAAGGGGAAGGGGACCAAGCACCTATCAAGGGCGGTAAACGAGCAACTCTTCATCCCAAACTGTCGGGAGCAACTCAAACATCTCCTTGAAGGCACATTGGCGACCCTGCCCTTCCAGACCAGAGCTCGCCTCCTCTACACAGTTGCCATGTCTTACTGCTGTGCCGCGGACCTTCTGAAGACACGGGATCAAAAAACTCCGGCAACTTTTTTCGAGTGTCTGGTTGGGCACCTCTTTGCGCGAACCCTTGATGTCAATCCACGCACGCAGGTCGAAGTTCTCCGCCTAGAAGAGGAAGCCGGGACCCTACCCACTGATTTCATCTTCGATCTCGGCTCAGGAAGACCAAAGTTCCATGTTCCTGTAAAGACCTCGACCAGGGAGCGAGTGATCCAGGTTTTTGCCCATCAAAGGGTTCTCGATGGTGTTCATGGTTTTGGAAAGTTTAGAGGCATCCTAGTTTGCTTGACAGAAACAAAGCTAGATCACAAGTCGCGCGAGGTGATTGAGATCTGTGTGCCGAAACAATGGAATCTCTATCAACGGTTTATTGCTCCCATGCACCGGTTTTACTACTTTGACATTCCGCAGAAATACGCCGACCTCTCCACTGGTGATCCTCCAATGGCAGTGGTCCCATTTGCGAAGTTCTTCGATGAGGCAGCAGATCTGGCTATCGGGAAGTAGGTGGCTTCGGTCCCATCCATCGTGTTTTGCCATCTGACTTGCGGAAAACGAGAAAGTAGGAGTGATTCTTACGGGCGTGGATTTGCTTGAGAATTCTGCTGACCCCAGGACGGTTATTCCGAAGAAGGACAAACAGATCCTCAACGATAAACCCTTTGCGCGTATATTCGTTAATTAACTCTACATGGGTCAGGCGTTGTTGATTCGCACAAACCTCGTCGGCACATTTCACAATAAAGATACCTTCGTCCCTCAAGACCCGGTGAGCTTCGGCGCCGGCGGCGAAATACAGATCGAGCACTGCCTCATGGTATTTTCTTCCTGAGCCGTTCCTTGCCACATTGTTCTTGTAGTAGCCCTCGTAGTTTTGATGTCCCACATGGGCCGTGCCCCCGGGTGTATGCATGTAGGGCGGATCAAGGACGACACAGTCAATGGACCTATCCGTGTAGGGCAATGAGCGACAGTCAACGCCCTCTTCAATATCGGTAGCCAAAAGCTTGTAGGACTCTTTGGGAATCCTCTTCCAGAAAACGCCCTTTCCGTACGTCACGTCCGCTACCGTACTTCCTGGGGATACATAGAGGGAGAGAACCCGTGGGAAAAGCTCGTCGTTGCTTCCGCAGGACGAACTAAAAACAAGATCGTTGGTCGAAACACCGTCAGGTGACTTGCGCTTTGGACGCCCAGCAGGAGCGGTTTCATCTGTAGCATCCGGCAAGTCACCATCAACAGAAAGAGAGCGCGCCATCTTGCCGAGCGTCCGATATTTGCCTAACGATTCCTGAATTAAGAGAGCGGACTTTTGAGGCTTTTTCTTGATCGCGGTTCGCCATGCAGGCGGTATTCGATCCGTAAGGATCATGAGCTCGGCTTCGTCACAGTCAAGGGCCTTTGAGAGTTTGTGAAGGACTTGTTCGGAAGGTTGGACTTGTCCTGATTCGATCCTTGAGAGGTAGGCATGGTCAACCTTGACCTTCTTTGCCAAGGTCTTTATCCCCAACTCCTTTCCTTTCCGAAGTTGCCGAAGGCGGCCCCCCAAATTCATGCCGGCATTCTATGAAAGGGTGACAAACTTGTCAACCCTAAAGTCGGACCAGGGGGACCAGCACGTTGATTTCCGGCTTCCCAAACGCATTGCACGCCCTTGGAGGCGTTGAAAGGCCATCCTAAATGTCAAGCCAGACATCCGTGACCACGACGAACACCCTCCGGGATGTTCAAAGCGGCCGCCCAACAGCACCCGCCAGGCGGGTACCCGGCGAGCGAAAGCCCGAGGCGTACTTCTTGCTGTACGTTGAGGGTTTGAGCGATGCGAGAATGCAGGCGGAGGCCTTTTTCAACATCCTGCTAGGCGAGTTCCGGCACGTAGCGGGCCAGCAGGTCGCGGAGCGGATGGAGCTGGCGGTAGCGGTTCAGGTTGCGTTTCACGTTGGCCAGGGTGTGCGGGATGTACCGGAGATACCGGTCGTTGCCCTTGACCAGGTGGATGTAGACGAACCGGCCCGCCGCTTTGAGGTTCCGCTGAATGCTGGTCAGGTCGAAGAGCCGCAGGAAGACCGGCCGATCCAGCGGAGCTCCGGCCTTGGCCCGTCCCTCCAGGTAACGGACGATCAGTGCCTCGACCATCTCTTCCTCAAGCGACAGGTAGGAGTCGCGCAGCAGTGAGGCCAGGTCGTAGGAGGCGGGCCCCATCAACGCGTCCTGGAAGTCGAGGACCCGGATTCGTCCGTGCTGCACCATCAGGTTCCGGCTGTGGTAGTCCCGGTGGGTGAAGACGCGGGGCTGCTCGGCCATCAGCGCGGCGATTCTCTGCATCTCCGCCCGGATCGCCTGCCGATCCCCTTCGGGGATCAGCCGCCCGCGGCGTTTCTCGATCCCGTACTCGAGGAAATGGTCGAACTCCCACATCAGTAGCGGCGCGTCAAAGGCCCGGCTGAAAGCCAGGCAGGAGGGATCGGGCGGAAAGGTCGCCTTCATGTGCAGCGTGACGAGTCCGTCCACCGCCCGCTGGTAGAGGGCGGGCGTGTCCGGGCCGGTCGCGTTGGCCGAGGCCTCGGCCAGCGTCACGTCCCCCAGATCCTCGAGGTAGAGGAGCCCCGCCGCCCGGTCGTAGTAGTAGAGGGAGGGGACCGCCACGCCGGCCTTGGCCAGGTGCCGGAGCACGTTGACGAACGGCAGCTCCGCGATCGCGACGGCGCCGCTCACCGCCTCCTCCGACTGTTTGAAGGCCTCGGGCTCGGCCAGTTGCATCAGGACGAGCGAGGCCTGCGGGGCGCCGCTCAACTCGACGCGGAAGTAGCGGCGGTTGGAGGCGTCCCCGGCCAGCGGGGCCAGCTTGACGAACCGGGCCGGGAACGGAAGCGCGGTGCGGACCGTCTCGGCCACGAGGGACTCGTCGGGGGGAGCCTGAAGTCGCTTCGGCTGGACGGGATCAACCGCGGCCATCGCGCGCATTATACGCATCGCCCGGCCGCTTGTCACTCGATCGGCCCATCGCGGGACACCTGACCGGAAAAAAGTGGAGGGCCGGCCAGCCAGCGCCAGCCCGATGCCGCCGGCGCGGCGAGCGCGCTTCACGGCGGTTTCTTGCAACCCTCGCGAGGCCTGTGACATACTGCAACGGTCACCGCACATCGCCATGAAGACCGTCCATCTCTGTTTCCTCTGGCACATGCACCAGCCGTACTACACGGACCCGGTGGCTGGCTGCGCGTCCATGCCGTGGGTCCGGCTCCACGCCACCAAGGCCTATTTCGACATGGCCTGCCTGATCGAGCGGTTTCCGGGGATCAAGGCCACGTTCAACTTCACCCCCTCGCTCGTCACCCAGTTGCAGGAGCTGGCCGCCGGGTCGGTGCGCGACCTGTTTCTGGAGCATGCCCAGAAGCCGGCGGCGGACCTCACCGCGGCCGAGCGGGCCTTCGTCGTCCGCCACTTCTTCGCCGCCAACTGGGCCACGATGGTCCGGCCCTCCCCCCGCTACCACGAGCTGCTCGTCAAGCGGGGGATGGACATCCACGGGCAGGATTTGGACGCGCTCGCCAGGCAATTCACAGCCCAGGAACTGCTGGATCTCCAAGTCTGGCAGAACCTGGCCTGGTTCGGATACGGGGCCCTCGCTCGCCATCCGGATCTGGCGGCCCTCCGGCGCAAGGATCGCTGGTTCACCGAGGAGGACAAGCAGACGGTGCTGGCCATCCAGCGGCACACCGTCGGCGAGATCCTGCCGCTCTACCGACGGCTGGCCGAGGCCGGACAGGTCGAGTTGACCACGACTCCCTTCTACCACCCGATCCTGCCGCTCCTCATTGACACGGACTTTGCCAGGCGCGCGCGCCCCGACCTGCCCCTCCCCCAGCGGTTCCAGGCCCCGGCCGACGCCCAGGCCCAAGTCCGCAAGGCCGTCGCCCTGCACGAACGGACGTTCGGGACGGCTCCGGCGGGCCTGTGGCCTTCGGAGGGCTCGGTCTGTCCGGAGATGGTCCCGATTCTCAAGGAAGCGGGGCTGCGCTGGACGGCCACCGACGAGGGGGTCCTGGCCCGCTCGCTGAGCGGCTGGAGCCGGCAGACAGACCTGTACCAGCCCTACCGGATCGGACCGGAGGGAGAAGACCTGACGATCATCTTCCGGGACCGCGACCTCTCCGACGCCTTCAGCTTCGTCTATGCCAAGGCCACGCCCGAGTCGGCGGTAGAGGACGTGCTGGGCCGGATCGGCGAGATTGCCAGGCAGGCGCCGGCCGACCGGTTGCTGCTTCCTGTCATCCTGGACGGAGAGAATCCCTGGGAGCATTACTACGACAGCGGCGAGCGGTTCCTGAGCGGCCTGTACGGGGCGCTGACCTCCGATCCGGTCAACGGGGTCCGTGTCGCGGTCGAATCGGTCAGCGGGGCGCTCGCCCACTTCGAGGCCCCGCAGCGGCTCGTCCACCTCCATTCCGGCTCCTGGATCAACGCGGACTACAAGATCTGGATCGGGCACCAGGAAGACAACCGTGGCTGGGAGCTGATTCGCGAGACCAGAGCCAGGCTCGCCGAAGCGAGCGGGCGGCTGCCCGAAGACCAGATCCGTGCGGCCTGGGAGGAGCTCTACGCGGCGGAGGGCAGCGACTGGTTCTGGTGGTACGGGGACGACTTCCAGACCGACTACAAGACCGAGTTCGACCGGCTGTTCCGCCTGCATCTGCGCAACGCGCTGGCGCGCGCGGACCTGCCCGTTCCGGATTTTCTCAACGAGCCGCTCATCGGAGAGCCAGAGCCCTATTCGGTCCACCTGCCGGTCAACCTCATCTCCCCGACGGTGGACGGGCTCGTGTCGGACTTCTTCGAATGGCAGGGCGCCGGTTCCATAGACCCGGCCCCGCCGCTGGGGGCCATGTGGCGAGCCAGCCGGATCTTCACCTACATCGGATTCGGCTTCAGCCTGGACGCGCTCTTCCTGCGATTGGACCCGGGCGAGGCGGCCGCACCCGACCAGCCCGCCCGGGTCGTCGAAGTGCACGTGGAGACGAACGCCCGGCTCCACAAGCTGACGTTCCCGCTCACCGGCCCGTCGCCCGACCACACGTTCACCCTCTGGTCGGCCTCCAGGGAGACAGGAGCCGCGTCATTCGTCGAAATCGGCCGGTACGGCACGATCGGCTGGCGCAAGGTGATCGAGCTGGCGGTGCCCTTCAAGGACCTGCACCTGGAGGCGGGGCAGGAGTTCCGCATGAGCCTGGCGGTCACCGAGGGAGGGTTGGAGATTGACCGCTATCCCCGCCACCTGCCGCTGGTCCTGACCGTGCCGGACCGCGACTATGAGGCGACCCTCTGGCGGGTCTAAAAGATCGTGAAAGGTGAGAGGTGAACCGTGCAACGAAGGAGAACGAAGGCCATGAAGAGCATACACCACCCTTCACGTCTCACGTCTCACGCCTCACGTCTCACGAGGGGTGTCTATGCCTGACCTGCGTCGTGATCCAGTCGTCGGACGGTGGGTGATCATCTCCACGGAGCGGGCCGGCCGGCCTCGCGACTTCTTCCGCACCGAGGCGCCCCGGCAGACGTCGCCCGCCCTCTGCCCCTTCTGTCCGGGCCAGGAGCGGCTGACGCCCAGGGAAATCCTGGCCTATCGCCCGCAGGGCGGGGAGCCGAACCTGCCGGGCTGGACGGTGCGCGTCGTCCCCAACAAGTTTCCGGCTCTGCAGATCGAGGGCGACCTGGGACGCGAAGGCATCGGCCTCTACGACCGGATGAACGGGGTCGGCGCCCACGAAGTCATCATCGAGACCGCCGACCACAAGGACATGCTGGCGGACCTGCCGCCCAAGCGGATCGAGGACGTGATCTGGGCCTACCGGGACCGGATCGTGGATCTGAAACGCGACCTGCGCCTGCGCTACATCCTGGTCTTCAAAAACCACGGCGAGGCCGCCGGCGCCACGCTGGAGCACACTCACTCCCAGCTGATCGCCCTGCCCATCATCCCGACCAGCGTGGTGGCGGAGATCGAGGGCTGCCAGGCCCATTTCCAGCAGAAGGAGCGGTGCATCTATTGCGACATCGTCCGCCAGGAGCTGAGCGACGCCGAGCGGATCGTGGCCGAGAACCCGGAATTCCTCTGCGTCACGCCCTTCGCCTCGCGCTTCCCGTTCGAGATGTGGATTTTGCCGAAACGGCACTCGGCGTACTTCGAGGAGAGCCAGAAGACGCAGTTCGATCTGCTGGCCCGCATCCTCTCCGAGGCCCTGCGGCGGATGAACAAGGTCCTGACTCGGCCGGCCTACAACTTCGTCCTGCACAGCTCCCCCATGCACGAGAAGACCGGCGAGTACTACCACTGGCACATCGAGCTGATTCCCAAGCTCGTCCAGGTGGCGGGATTCGAATGGGGCACCGGCTTCTACATCAATCCGATCACGCCGGAAGAATCCGCCAAGTTTCTGCGGGAAGCAGAGATCTGATCAAGTCAGAACGATGAACGATGAAGTATGAATGGGGGCCTCTCCTCCGTTCAGCATTCAGCGTTCAGCGTTTCCGAGGGCGATTGCAATCGAGGTCTGGGCGGGCATATCATCGCCTCCATGAAAGTGCAGCTCAGTCATCCCGACCGACAGGTCGAGGTCAAGGGGCCGAAGCGCGTCAAGGATCTCTTGCGCGACCTGAACCTTCTGCCGGAAGCCCATCTCGTGATCCGCGGGGACGACCTGGTCACGGAGGACGAGTTCCTCAAAGACGAGGACTCGGTGGAGGTCCGGCCGGTGATCTCCGGCGGCTCAAGAACGGTGATGCGTGACAAGTGACGCGTGACGAGTAGGGAATGATGAGGACCCGCGCAGTTTACCTCCATTTCCTAAATCACCCGTCACCCCTCACGCGTCACTCATCACGGTGGTTCCCATGCGTTGCAAGAAATGCCGGACGAAAGCGGTGATCGGGCTGCCCCGCCACAATGCCGCCTTCTGCAAGCCCTGTTTCGACGAGTTCGTCCACGACCAGGTGCGCCGGGCCATCAAGGCCGAGCGGATGTTCGGCCTCAAGGACCGGGTGCTCGTCGCCGTCTCCGGCGGCAAGGACAGCCTGGCCCTCTGGGACATCCTGCTCAAGCTGGGCTACCAGGCCGACGCCCTCTACGTGGACCTGGGCATCCCCGGCTATTCGGCCAAGTCGCGGGACAAGGTCGAGCGCTTCGCGGAGACCGTCGCCGCGGCCAGACAGGCCAAGCTGCTGGTCCATCAGGTCGCCGAGGAGGAGGGGGCGGGCATCAAGGAGCTGTCCGAGCTCATCCACCGCCCGACCTGCTCCACCTGCGGAACGATCAAACGCTATCAGTTCAACCGGGCCGCGGTGACGCACGAGTACGACGTGATGGCCACCGGCCACAACCTGGACGACGAGGCCGCGCGGCTGCTCGGCAACCTGCTCCGCTGGCAGGAGGACTACCTCGACAAGCAGGGCCCGAGCCTTCCAGCTTCGGTGGAGGGCTTCGCCAAAAAAGTCAAGCCGCTCTACCGGCTGGCCGAGCGGGAGATCGCCGCCTATGCGGTCCTGAACCGGATTGAGTACATCGTGGAAGAGTGTCCGATGGCCAAGGGCTCCAAGATGCTCCTGTACAAGGAAGCCCTCAACCGGCTGGAGACCGAATCGCCCGGCACCAAGCAGACCTTCTACTGGGGCTTTCTGGAACGCCAGGCCAAGGCCCAGCCGGCTCCCGCCTCCATGGCGGAGAAGGATCGGGCCGCCCTCCATCCCTGTGCGACCTGCGGCCAGCCGACCACCGCCGACGTCTGCAGCTACTGCAAGATGATGGCGCGCGCCAAGACCTCGTCCCGCCGATAGCAGGCTCTACGCCATCGGCTCCCCGCCCCTCCTTGCATTGATCCAGCGGACGCCGTAAGCTGCAGGCAATCGTGTCACGGACAGGATGGTCCGGTTATGGCTTCTACTGAGCGAGACTACTACGACGTGCTGGGCGTCCCCCGGACGGCCAGCCAGGACGAGGTCAAGAAAGCCTACCGGCGGCTGGCGCGCCAGTACCATCCCGATCTGCACGCCGGCTCGCGCAAGGCCGAAATGGAAAAGAAGTTCAAGGAGCTGAACGCCGCCCACGAGGTGCTCGGCGATCCCGAGACCAGAAAGAAATACGACCGCTACGGGCACCGGTGGCAGGAGGCGGAGGCCTATGAGAAGGCCCGGCAGCAGGCCGGCGCCGGCATGGGACGGGGGCAGGGCTTCAGGGCCGGGACCGGCGAGGGCTTCGACTTCGGCGACATCTTCGAAAGTTTCTTCGGACGGCGCGCCCGCGCCGGCGGCGAGGCCGGCTTCCGCGGCTTTGCCGTGCAGGGCGAGGACCTGGAAACGGACGTCCAGTTGACGTTGCGCGAGGTCCTGGCCGGCGTGACCCGCCGGCTGAACCTGTCGGGACAGATCCCCTGCCCCACCTGCGGCGGCAGCGGCACGCAGCGCGGCAAGCCCTGTCCGGCCTGCTCGGGGACCGGCGGCAGGACGGAGACCCGCACGATCGAGGTGCGCATCCCCGCCGGCGTCCAGGAGGGCACGAGGGTTCGCGTGCCGGGCAAGGGCCATCCGGGAGTCAACGGGGGCAAGCCGGGGGACCTCTACCTGCGCGTGCATGTGGAATCCGACGGGATCTTCCAGCGACAGGGCAGTGACGTGCACGCGGCCCTGCCGGTCTGGCCCTGGGAGGCGGCGCTGGGGGCGGAGGTGCTGGCCCCGACCCTGACCGACCCGGTGCGGGTCAAGGTGCCGCCGGGCAGCCGCGCCGGCGCGAAGCTCCGGCTCAAGGGCAAGGGGCTGCCGACCGCCTCAGGCGGGCGTGGCGACCTCTTCCTGGCCTTGCAGATCGTCATGCCCCCGTCCGTCTCGGACGAGGAGCGCAAGCTCTACGAGCAACTGGGGCGGGCCCCCCACCCGGATCCCCGGGCCGACCTCCTCCGGCAGACAAGCCGGACAGGAGCCTGAGCCCCCAGTGCACGACGATTCCCTTGCCATGTCGAAATGTGAAGTGGCAAGCTACAGAGGTCGGCTTGTCCCCGTGTCGGAAGGAAGCTCATTGGCCGACCATATCAATAGGACTCAAGGACTCATTACAACTAAGGAGGATGCGATGAAAAAGACGCTCTCGGCAGGCGTATTGGCGGCGTTGTTCGTGGCTGGTCTTGCCATGCAGCCGGTCTGGGCTGACGAGGAGCGCGGCTACGGCAAGGGTCATGAGGGAGGGTACGGAAGCGGGCACGGCTGCTGCGGGAAGCACGGCTACGGCATGAGGGGCCACCATGCCTCCACGGGCCACCTCATTCGCGGGCTCCTGCATTCGCAGAAGGAGATGGGTCTGACCGACGAGCAGATGGCCAAGTTGAAGGCGATCCATCTCGACCTGGACAAGGCCCGCATCAAGGCCGAAGCCGACATCATGATCGCCGAGCGGGAGCTCGACGCCCTCGTGGACAACGAAAAATCCGACCTCTCCGCGATCGAGGCCAAGGTCAAGGAGAGCGAGAATCTCGAGGCAGGCCTGCGGGTGGCCGCCATCAAGGCCCGGCGGGACGTCATGGACGTGCTCACGCCGGAGCAGGCGCAGCGGGTGAAGACCGTGCACGAGACGATGATGCACAAGTCCAAGGAGGGGAAGAAGGGCGAGGGCATGGGGCACGGCATGATGAAGGGCGAGCACGGCGGGATGTCCAAAGGCGACGGCAAGAAGAAGGACGACAAGTCCGAGATGAAGCACTGACGCGTGACGCCCCGCCAGCCATGCCGTTGCAGCTCTTCACCGCGCAGGTCGAGGGGGTCCGCGACCTGACCCACGACGTGAGGGAGCTCCGCCTGCGGCTCCTCGAGCCGCAGGCGATCGCCTTCAAGGCGGGGCAGTTCGCCTCCTTCGAGGTACCGCACCCCCGGTTCCCCCGGCCCGCCACGCGCGCCTATTCGATCGCCTCCCCGCCCAGCCAGCGGGACAGGGTCACCCTGCTCTTCAACCTGGTCCCGGGGGGGCCCGGTTCCACCTACCTGTTCAGCCTCAAGGAGGGGGACAGGACCCAGTTCAAGGGACCGGCCGGCACCTTCTACCTGCGCGACGAGCCGGCGAGGGACCTGCTCTTCGTGGCGACCGGCACCGGCATCGCCCCGCTCCGCTCCATGCTGCTCGACCGGTTCGAGCGGGGCTTCGCCCGCTCCGTCACGCTCTTCTGGGGCCTGCGGAGCCAGCGGGACCTCTACTACCAGGACGAGTTGGAGCGGCTGGCCAAGGAGCGGCCCAACTTTTCCTACGTCACGACGCTCTCGCGCCCGGAGGCCGGCTGGACCGGCCGGGTCGGGCGCGTCACGAAACTGGTCGAGGAGCGGGTCGCATCCGTGGACCAGCTCGCCGCGTACCTGTGCGGGAACAGCGGAATGATCAAGGACGTCACCGCCATCATCGGCGGGAGAGGCCTCTGCCCCATCCACCGGGAGAAGTGGTACGACGACACGGGGGAGGAGGCCCTCTAGCCACGCGCCGGCTTTCTCCCTCGTTGACCGGCTCCCCTCGTCTGTGCGACAGTGCTTCCCGCGCAGGAAACCGTGACGCGTCTCTCGGATTCGGCACCGCGCCTCGCGCTTCACGAGTGACGAGAGACGCGAGGCGAGTTGAGCGCTTTAGGAAATAGCGGAAGTCGAGGACAAGATGGCGAATCCCCTGCAGAGAAAGAGTCGCGAATTACTGGAAGGACCGGGACGGGCGCCCGCGCGCGCCATGTTCAAGGCCGTCGGCTTCACCGACGAGGACCTGTCCCGCCCGCTGGTGGGCGTCGCCAACACCTGGATCGAGGTCATGCCCTGCAACTACCATCTGCGGCGGCTCGCCGAGCGGGTGAAGGCCGGCGTCCGCGCGGCCGGCGGCACGCCGATCGAGTACAACACGATCGCCGTGTCCGACGGAATCTCGATGGGCACCGAAGGCATGAAGGCCTCGCTGATCAGCCGGGAGGTCATCGCGGACTCGATCGAGCTGGTCGCGCGCGGACACCTCTTTGACGCGGTCGTGGCCCTCTCCGGCTGCGACAAGACGATCCCCGGCACCGTGATGGCGCTGGCGCGGCTGAACCTGCCGTCGCTCATGCTGTACGGAGGCTCGATCATGCCCGGCCAGTTCCAGGGCCACAACGTCACGATCCAGGACGTGTTCGAGGCGGTCGGCTGCCATGCGGCCGGCAAGATGACCGACGCGGAACTGAAGGATCTCGAAGACCACGCCTGCCCCGGCCCGGGCGCCTGCGGCGGCCAGTTCACGGCCAACACGATGGCCATCGCCTTCGAGTTCCTCGGCATCTCGCCGATGGGCCGGAACGGCGTGCCGGCGATGGACCCCCGCAAGGACGACGTGGCCTTCGAGTGCGGGAGGCTGGTCATGGAGCTGCTCAAGCAGGACCTCCGGCCCGGGAAGATCATCACGAGGAAGTCGCTGGAGAACGCGATGGCCGCCGTGGCGACCACCGGCGGCTCGACCAACGCGGTCCTGCACCTGCTCGCGGTGGCCCGCGAGGCCGGCGTCAAGCTCACGATTGACGACTTCGACCGGATCAACCGGAAGGTGCCGCTGCTCGCGGACCTCAAGCCGGGGGGCCGGTTCATGGCGGCGGACCTCTATGCGGCGGGCGGCACGACGCTCGTCGCCAGGCGGCTGCTGGAGGCGGGCCTGCTGCACGCCGACCAACCCACCGTCACCGGCCGCACGATCGGGGAAGAGGCCCGCGAGGCCACCGAGACGTCCGGGCAGCAGGTCGTGCGCCCGCTGGCCAATCCGATCAAGCCGACGGGCGGGCTGGTCATCCTGAAGGGGAACCTGGCGCCGGAGGGCTGCGTCGTGAAGGTGGCGGGCCACTCGATGACGACGTTCCGGGGCCCGGCGAAGGTCTTCGACCGGGAGGAGGACGCGTTCGCCGCGGTGAAAGCGCGGCAGATCAAGGCCGGCGACGTGGTCGTGATCCGCTACGAGGGCCCCTCCGGCGGGCCGGGCATGCGCGAGATGCTGGCCGTGACCGCGGCGATCGTGGGCGAGGGCTTGGGCGACTCGGTCGCGCTGCTGACCGACGGCCGCTTTTCCGGCGCCACCCACGGGCTGATGGCCGGCCACGTGGCCCCCGAGGCGGTCAAGGGCGGGCCGATCGGGGCGGTGAAGAACGGCGACGTGATCGTCTTCGACGTGGCCAAACGGCGGCTGGACGTGGAGCTGTCGCAGAAGGAGATCAAGGCGCGGCTCAAAAAGGCGAAGCACCCGGCCCCGCGCTATACCTCCGGCGTCATGGCCAAATACGCCCGCCACGTGTCGTCGGCGTCGGAAGGCGCAGTCACGAGCTAAGAGCCACGGCTGACGGGGGAGGGATGGGAGGGGTCGGTTCGTCGGGTGGTTCCTGTTCCGGTTCGCGGATCACTCCCGGAAGAGTTGCCCCCACTCCGTTCGACCCGATCCCGGAACGGCGCGGCACTGATGAGGCGAGGCTTCTTCTCCTGGACGAGGAAGGTGCAATAAGGGCCAGGCTGGTAGGTCCGCTCCCGCAACTCGGTCTGAAGGCGTAGCAGTTCCGCTTCCAGCCGAAACGTGAACGCGCTCACATTGGGCATGAACCGCTTGCCCCGCGCGGCGCGCCGTGCCGCCAGCAATAGATTGGGCCAGGCTGTGACCTTTGCAAATAAACCGCCCGGCGTCACGCGCGGCCCCGCTGTTGTCGGAGCCAACCGCCGACCTGCTGGCCCAACCCGACCAGTTCCTTGGCCGCATGCTCGTACTGCTTCACGCTCGTGAAGCCCAAATCCCTGCCGAGGCGGACCAGGAACCGCAACTTCTCCAGTTCCAGATTGGCCCGCTGGAGGAGCGGAATCTTGTCCCGCGTGTAGGCGGCCTCCACCAGCAGCATGAGCACGGTCAGGATCGCGGTTTCGATCCGTTCGCCGAGGATGAAGCGGTGGGAGCGGGGGAACTTTCCGACGTGCTGGACGAACCAGAGCAGGAGGTCGTAGGCCCGCGTGACCAGCGCCGGCTCTGCCGGCGCTGGGACGGTGACTTCGGACTCAGACCTCACAGGGTCACAGTCCCACAGAGCACAGGGTCAGCGGGCGTCCTGGGCGCATCGGAACCCGAGGTCGCTGAGCCTGAGCGACGGATCGACCCTGTACCGATCCGCGGATCGTACGAGCCCCGCATTATAGAGCCACGACCCGCCGCGCAGCACTTTGGTGCTATTGTCGTAGTCCGAACTGGTCCACTCCCAGACATTGCCGGCCATGTGGTAAAGCCCGTAGGGGCTCTTGCCCGCCTCGTAACTCTCCACCGTGGCCAGGGTCCCGTAGCCGTTCCATCGGGTGTTAAACAGGGCATGCCGGCTGCTGGGCTCCTCATTGCCCCAGGGGTACTTCCGTCCATCTGTGCCTCGTGCCGCCTTCTCCCATTCCTGCTCAGTTGGTAACCGCTTCCCATAGTGCCGGCAGTAGGCGTCGGCATCATGCCACGTGACATTGACCACCGGCCGATCGCCGCTCCCCACCAGCGCCACCTGCTGCGACCAATCGGACGGTTGCGCCCGCCTCGTGTCTTGGATGAAGGTGGCATACAGCTTCGTCGAGACTTCGTACTTGTCGATGTAGAAGGCCTCCAGGGTGACGCGGCGCTCCGGCTTCTCATCCGCATCGCCGTCGTTGCTGCCCATGATGAACTCCCCCGCCGGCACCAGCACCATCGGCGCCCCGTCTTTCCCCGTGATCTCGCGGCCCGTCTGGCGCAGGGCCTCGTATGGCCTGGCGCGGGCCACCGTGACCGGCAAGGCGCTCCGGACGCCGAGCACCTCCTCCCCCGGCAACAGCACCGGCGTCTGCTCGCGGTTGAGCTCCTCCACGGCGGTCTCCGCCACCTGCTTCCGGACGTAGGGATACAGCTCCTTGAGGGTCACGAGCCCGTCCTTGTCCTGGTCGGCCTCCCCGTGCAGCCCCGTGAGCAACGCGTAGGTGAAGAGGCCGTGCCCGGCCTTGTCATAGTCCGAGCTGATCTGGGTGCCGGTGGATGCCGCGAGCACCACCACCTTGCCTGCCGCCAGGAGGGGGTTCTCCAGCGAGAGCACCATGGGCCGGGCGCCCTTGGCCAGCAGGGAGCGGCCGACGCTGCCGGAAAAGCAGGAATCCAGCAGGACGAGCACCTGTTTGGCCGGCAACGCGTTCAGCGACTCGTACAGGGCCTTGAGCGGATACAAGCCGTCGGGGTAGTCCGGGTGTCCGTCCCAGGGGACCAGAAAGGCGTCGCCGGTCTTCGGATCGGGCGTGCCGTGCCCGGCGTAGTAGACATAGACCACGGACTCCGGCTTGACCCGCATCCGCAGCCACTGGCTCACGGTGCGCAAGTCGTTGCCCGTCGCCTTGGCGTCGGTCAGGAGCCGGATATGGGACCTGGGGATGCCCGCCTGCGTCTCCAGCAGCTTGGCGACCGCTTGGGCGTCCTGCACCGCGTAGGCGACTTTCGGGATGACCTCCTCGCGGTACTGGCTGATGCCGATGACCACCGCGTAGGCGTCGGGCTGTTGGAATTCCTGGATCGCGGCAGAGGCGGGCAAGGGGAGCAGAGCCGAGGCGAGGACGGACGCGAAGGCGACGAGGGAGCATCGCGCGTGTCGCATGGGCACCCTCCAGCGTAGCGACGCGAGGCGGAAAGGCGAAACCGCGAGACCGCCGTCTGGGAAACAATACGTCTCATCGGCCCATCTGTCAACCCGCCAAGGCCGGCCACTCCCCCCGCATGGGACGGGGCTCCCGCGGGAGAGGGGCGTGGCGGAGGCAGGCCCCGCCCACCGCCCTGGTCTCCCCGCCTTGGCAGCCAACGTCAGCGGGCCAGCTTCTTCGCGACCAGCCCGTCCACCGACCAGCGGCCGGCCCCGGTGAGGACCAGCGCGGCGGCGATCGCGATGGCCAGCAGATGATACTCGTAGCCCTCGCCCGCCTGCTTCCCGAACCAGTTCATGAAGAACCCGTGCGGGAGATGGACCAGCGTGATCGCGCCGGCCATGATGAAGGCCAGGCTGGCGGCCACGAAGCGGGTCAGGAACCCGACCAGCAGGCCGAGGCTCCCGAAGAACTCCCCGACGATCACGAGGAACGCGATGAGCGCGGGGAGGTGCATCTGCTCCGTGAAGAAGCCCATGGTGCCCGCAAAGCCGAATCCTCCGTACCATCCCAGCATCTTTTGCGCCCCGTGGGGAAAGAAGACCACCCCCAGCATGACCCGCAGGACCAAGCTGGACCAGGCCTGGTCCGTCTGAAAGAGCTTGCGCAGCATCTCAGCCCTCCTTTGTTTATCAGGCTGATCGTAAAGGTCAGTGGCGGGCGTAGAAGGTCTTGATCTGATCCACGACGTAGGCGAGCTGCTCGTCGGCCAGCTCGGCGTAGATCGGCAGGGAGAGCGCCTCTTCGGACGCCCGCTCGGACTCGGGGAAGGCTCCCTTCTGGTGGCCCAAGTCGCGGTAGCAGTCCTGGAGGTGCATGGGAACGGGGTAGTACACCTCCGTCCCGACGCCCTTGTCCTTGAGGTAGGCCTTGAGCTCGTCCCGCCTCTGGGCCCGGATCGTGTACTGGTTGAAGACATGGCAGTTGCCCGCCTGGGGCTTGGGAAGCGTCACCCGGGGCGGAAGCTTGGCCTCTTCGAACAGCCGCTCGTACCGGGTCGCGTTTCGCCGCCGGCCTTCAGTCCAGCGATCCAAGTGCTTGAGCTTGACGCTCAACACCGCAGCCTGCAGCGCATCCAGCCGGCCGTTGATCCCGACCCGCTCGTGCACGTAACGGATCCGGCTCCCATGGACCCGGAGCATGGCCAGGGTTTCGGCCAGCTTGGCATCGTTCGTGGTGACCAGGCCTCCGTCTCCGAACCCGCCCAGATTTTTGGACGGGAAGAAGCTGAAGCAGCCGGCGTCGCCCAGGGCTCCGGCCTTGATCCCGTTCCGGGCCGCGCCGATCGCCTGACAGGCATCCTCGATCACCGCCAGCTTCTTGCGCCGCGCGACTTCGTTGATGGCTTCCATCTCGGCACACTGGCCGAACAGATGGACCGGAATGATCGCCCTGGTCCGTTGCGTGATCGCCCGCTCCAGGAGGGTCGGATCCATGTTGAACGTGTCCGGCTTGATGTCCACGAACACCGGCCTGGCTCCGAGCCGGGAGACGGCCCCGGCCGTCGCGAAAAAGGTGAAGGGGACGGTGACGACCTCGTCTCCCGCCTTGACACCGGCCGCCATCAGCGCCAGGAGCAGCGCGTCGCTGCCGGACGAGACCCCGACCGCACGAGCGGCGCCGACGTACTGGGCCACGGCTCGTTCGAATTCGACGACCCTGGGTCCCAGGATGAAGCCCTGCTCTTCGCAGACCTCCTCCACGGCCGCCATGACTTCTTTCCGGATCTCCCTGAACTGCGCCTTCAGGTCCAACAGCGGAACGTGCACCACGGTCTCCTTCGGGTCAACGCCTCTAACGGGCTGCTGGTGTACCATAGCCCGGCGCAACTCTCAAGCGATTCCGCTCTTGCGCCTCGTCGAGCAGGCGGCCGTACTCCTGCTCCTGCCGGCGCACCATCTCCCGGATGTCGAACTCGGGGGAGAGGGACTGCCCTTGGAGGCCCATCAGCCCGGCGCGAGCCGGATCGGCCAGCAGCCGGAGCACCGAGCCTGCGATCCCATCCGTGTCCCCCGGACGGACCAGATACCCGTTGACTCCGTCCCGTATCACTTCCTCCGCCCCGTCCACCCTCGTGCCCACCACCGGCACCCCGCTGACCAGGGCCTCCAGATAGACCCGGGGCAGCCCCTCCCAGAGGGACGTCAGCACGAACAGGTCCAGGCAGCGCATGAGCTCGGGCACGTCGCGACGCCAGCCGAGGAGCCGCACGACGCCGGACAACCCGAGCCGTTCGATCTCCCCTTCCACCACCCCGCGCAACTCTCCGTCCCCGACCAGGATGAACTGCGCGTCCGGCCTGGCCCGGTGAACTGCGGCGGCGACTCGCACAAAGTCCCTCGGCGCCTTCTGCGGCTTGAAAGGCGCGACCATGCCGACGACCGGCCTGGTCGGATCGAGCCCCAGGGCCCGCCTCTTTCCGTCCCGATCCACGCGGGTCCGGCGGATGGCTTCCAGATCCACCCCGCTGCGGACGACCGTGCAGCGATCCGGCGGGAACAGTCCCAGCTCGATCCCCTGCCGACGGTTGGCCTCGGACACGGAGAAGAACCGGGTGGTGACCCGGGCGGCAGCTCGCTCCGCGGCGATCAGGGTCCGGCGGAGCAGCGGGTGCCTGGAGCTGGGAAATCCGAATCCGTGAATCGTATGGACGATGATCGGAACCCCGGCCAGCTTCGCGGCCCACCGTCCCAGAATCCCGGCCTTGGAGCTGTGCGTGTGGACGATCGTGGGACGGAGGCGCCTCAGCAGCCTGGTGAGCGCGAGCAGGGCGCGCAGGTCCAGGAGCGGATTGATCTGCCGAACCAACGAGGGAACCTGATGGAACTCGACCCCGGCCAGCGACCGGGCCTCCTCGTCCAGCAGCCCCGGCTCCCCGGCGATCAGGATCGGACGGAACCGGGCCCGGTCCAGGTGGGCGACGGTGAACAGCGTGTTCTGCTGCGCGCCCCCGAGCTCCAGTTTGGTGAGGATGTGGGCGACCGTGGTCATGGCGAGTTTTGGGCTTTTAGTTAGGAGTTGGCCGGATGCTCACGATTCACAGCTCACGACCAGCGAGGCCAGTTGCCTAAGCCGCTCCGCCAGCCTCTTCCCCTGGCCGATCGCGTCCTCCATGGAGGTGTGTTCCCAGCGTCCGTACCGGCCGATCGAATGGATGCCCCTCCGTTCCAGCTCCTCTAGGATCGTGGGCAGGGCCCTGGCCCTGTGCCGGTCGAAGAGCACATAGGCGTAGCGGATGTCGCGCACGTCCGCCGCAACGAACTCGTCCCGCGGCGTCATGATCCCGGCCCGCTCCAGACCCAGCCGGACCAGCCGGAGCACCTCTTCGGCCCGCTTCGTCTCGGTCGGCTGGTGGGAGATCTCCACGTAGAGCGAGCTGCACCCGGACGGCCCCAGCGACGGGGAAAAGTTCATCGGGAAGCCGGCCCGGTAGAAGGGATAGTCCGGCTCGGGAAAGTAGATCCAGTGCATGTCGGTGAGCCGCTCCCGCGCCACGCCCAGATTGACGCTGTACACGGACACGCAGCGGAGGCCGGCCGCCTCTTCCCGGAGCGCTCGCGGCAAGTCCGTGCAGCGCCGGACCAGCTCCGGCACCGGAATCGTCGAGACCAGCCGGTCATAGTCCACGACGGAGGTCCCGTTGGCCCCGTGCCGGAACGTGGCCTTCCGGCGCCCCGTATCCACCTCCACCAGCTCCGCCCCATAGGCGACCGGGCCGACCGACGGGAGAAAGGCCCCGGGCAGCACGGCGATGCCGCCCCGGTCCGGGTACAGGAACGACGGATTGTACCCGAAGGCCTTGTCCTTGATGCCCAGCGCGCCGTTGATCACGTCCTTCAGCTCGGGCTTGGGGATCAGCCAGGAGACCCAGTCGGCGGTCAGCTCGTCCAGGGATACCTGCCAGAGCTTCTCGTTGAACGGGACCATGAAGTGCTTCGCGAACCCCTCGCCCAGGTTCTCCAGAATCCAATCCTTGAACGACGCGAGTTCCGCCGCCGCCTTCCCGGCCGGTCTCGTCAACGTCGCGATGAACCCGACCAGACATTCGCGCACGACTTCGGGCGGCAGTCCGTAGGTGTTGACCTGGAACGGATACTCCGTGTAGGTCCGGTGCGAGTAGATGAAGGATCGGCGCCGGTGCTGGACCAGGCGGCCCTCGAGCAACCGCTCCACCAGCTCCTTGATCTCCGCCTGGCGGAAATGCAGGAGATGCCCGGTCATGTCGAAGGTGAAGCCGTTGACCCGGTAGGACCGGCAGAGCCCGCCCGCCTCCTGCTCCTTCTCAAACAGGCGGCAGGGCACCCCGTTCAAATGATGGGCCGTGCTCAGACCGGCAAGGCCGGCGCCCACGATCACGATCATGAGACGGACCGTCCTTCCCGCACCTCGGCCGGGACTTCCGCCGGCACGGGCGAAGCCTGCTGCCGTCCGGCCGCCCGGCCGGGGCCGTCCATGTCCACCCGCTTGAGGATCAAGGCTGCGACGCCGAGCCCCGCGAGGGTCAGCCCCAGCAGGACCAAGGCCGTATCCTGCCCGACCGACATGACCGCGAGCCCGATCCCGCCCAGCCCCGCGGCCGCCACGTAGCTCAGCACCACGACCTGCGACACGGTCATGCCCCAGTGGCGCAGCCGCAGGGCCATGTGGTCCGGACTCCCCTGGAATACCGGCAGTCCGCGCAGGTACCGGACGTACATCACGAACAGCGTGTCGAAGATCGGCACGCCCAGAATGAAGACCGGCGTCAGCAGCGAAACCTGGTGGGAGGCCGGATACCGGCCGATCATGGAGAGGGCCCCCAGCATGAGCCCCAGGAACAGGGCTCCGGCGTCCCCCAAGTAGATCGCCGCCGGATGGAAGTTGTAGCGCAGGAACCCGAGCAGGCTGCCGGCCAGGGCCGTCAGCATGAACGCGATGGTCTGATCGCCGTTCAACAGGGCGATCACGAGCAGGAAGCCGGAGCAGACCAGTCCGACCCCGGCCGCCAACCCGTCCATGACGTCCAGCAGGTTGAAAGCGTTGATGATGCCGATCATCCAGACCACGGTCAGGCCCAGGCACAGCCATTCGGGGAAGGCGGCGATGTCGATCCTGATGCCGCTCTTGATGAGCACGAAGACGGCCAGGAACTGCCCGATCAGCTTGGTGCCGGGGGACAGGACGCCGAAGTCGTCGATCAGGCCGAGCAGGAGGACCAGCGTCCCGGCCAGGATGATCCCGAGCACGTCGTGCCGGAACTCGAAGGTGAAGGCCAGGCTGACCAGGAACGCCAGATAGACGGCCAGTCCGCCCAGGTACGGGACCGGCTCCCGCTGGTGTTTCAGACGTCCGTCCGGACTGTCCACGATGCCGTACTTGAGCGCAGCCTGCCGCGCCATCGGCACGCCGTACAGGCTCAAGAGAAAGGCCAGGACGAATGTCAGGATCGAGAGAAACATGCCTTGGGTTTCTCCCGGACGGAACCCCCGCTCGGACAGTCTTCTGACGCGCCCTTAAGCGAGGACGGGCCGACGGAGCCGTACAGCCCGGACAGATAGGCCAGGTACGCGTCCAGCGAATGATCTCGGACCACCCTCTCCCGAGCCCTCCGGCCCATGGCCTCCGCCCGCTCCGGCCCGCGCAACAGGCCCAGCACGGCGTCGGCGACGGACTCGGGCGTGGCTTGCACCAGTCGCCCCACGGTCTCGTCCACCAGCTTCCCGGTGAGGCCGACTTCCGTCGCAACCGCCGCCGCGCCGCTGGCCATGGCCTCCAGCAGGGCCTGTGAGGGATAATTGTCCATCCGTTGCAGCGACACGAAGACGAGCGCCTGAGCGAGAACCGGCTCGACCTTCTCGCGCCAACCGACCTCCAGACAGTCGTCGAGCCCGTGGCGGCGGATCAGGGCTTCGACCTCCTCTCGGAGCGGCCCATCCCCCAGCAGGAAGAATCGGACGCCGGGGATCGCGTCCTTGAGCTGCGCGCGGACCAGTGCGCAGGCTTGGACGAAGAGGAGGGGATTCTTTTCCTCGATCAGCCGGCCGGCAAAGACGACCCACGGCCGTTTGGCTTGGGCCGGTTGAAAGCGGGCGACATCCACCAGGCTGCCACCCGACACCCGGACCCGGTCCGGAGCCGCCCCTTCCCGTCGCGCCGTCTCGCCGATCGAGTCGGTCAGGGCGTCAACCAGCCTGGCCTTCTTGATCGCCCGACGATACAGCCAGAGCCCCAGCGAGGCGCCCACCAACTCGCGCAGGTTCGGACAGACGAGCGAGAGGATGGCCGGAGGAGCCAGGCCCAGGGTCTGCCAAGGCCATGCGAGGTAGGCCCCACCCAGCACCAGGTGGACCGCCGCCGGCCGCCGTCTCCGGAGCCACCGGCCGAGCAGCAGGGAACCGAGCCCATAGTCCAGCTTGCGGATGAAAAAGATCAGTTGGTTTCGGACCGGGCCGCCATCGCCAGGCGACGGCGGGAGAAGCTGCGTCAACCGGCCGAACGGCTCCGGCAGGAGCAGCCCCGGCCTATGGGCCTCCGCCAACAGACCGGCTCTCACCAGTCCATCCCTCAGGGACTCATTGATTACGAGCTCGATCGGGACGCCCCTTCTGCGGAGCCCCTCGTAGGCCTGAGCAAACCGCCGCTCGGCCCCCCCCAACCCGTTGTTGTTGACCAGCACCAGGGCCACGGACCGGGGGTCACACGCATCCCCGCCCGATGACGTCTCATGCAGCAGCTCAGTCACAGAACCTCCGCAGCCACCATTCCAGGTTGATCCACCGCCAGACCAGCGGGCCGATGGCCGTCCGTCCGCCGCAATAGCGCCGGTACCAGTCCCGCACGACCGGCGCGCGCCAGTAGGGGCGAGCCCGGAAGCTCTCCGACTCCAGCAAGGCCTCGATCTGCGGTCGCAGCTCGACGCGCAGCCACCGGTCCTCCGGCGTGACGAAACCCATCTTGTCGCGACGCAGCCGCACGGTCTCCGGCAGGACCCCGGCCATGGCCTCCCGAAGAACGACTTTGGTGACGCCATCCCTGACCTTGCAGTCCGGCGGGAGGCCCGCCAGCCACTCGACCAGCCGATGGTCCAGAAAGGGGACGCGCGCCTCGATCGAGAAGGCCATCGAGTTGCGGTCTTCATAGTGGAGCAGAGCCGGCAGGTCCTGCGTGACCGACCGGGCCACCTCCCTGTCCAGTGCGGTTCGGCCTCCTCGATCTTCTTCGGCCCATGCCCGGTCCGGCCCGCCGACCCGGCTGACGAACCGCCGGTCCAGCCATCCGTCCTGTCCGGTCGCACCGGCCCGCAGCCGGAGCGCCTGACCGGCCGGCAGCAGGCCCCTGACCAGCCCGGCCCAGCCGGTGAGAGGAAGGCCTCCGTGCAGGGACCGCCAAGCCCCCCACTCCCGCAGCCCGGCAAACCATCGCCCGCCCTTCACCAGATCGGCCAGCCTGGCCCCCATGAACCGGGGATAACCCAGGAGCAGCTCGTCGGCCCCCTGCCCGTCGAGGAGGACTTTCATCCCCGCCCCGCCGGCGGCCTCCATCACCGCCCATTGAGCCAGGATGCTGGTCCCCCCGACCGGCTCCTCCTGATGCCAGAGGATGTCCGGCAGCGCCCGCGCGAGCCGGGCGATGTCGGGGAAGACTTGATGGTTCGCCGCGCCGGTCTCCTCCACCACCGACCGGATGAACGGCCGTTCGTCGAACCGAACGTCCTCATGGCAGGAGGAAAAGGTTCGGGGCTGAGAGGTCCCGGCCAGCAGCCGGCTCATCACACAGACGATCGTGGAGGAGTCCAGACCGCCGCTGAGACAACTGCCGACCGGCACGTCCGACCGCAGCTCCAGCCGCACACAGTCCTCGATCAGCTCGCGCGTCCTGGCCGCCGCCTGGTTCAGGGTCAGCGCCCGATCATGAGAGCCGACCGGGAACCGCCACCACCGTTCCCGCACGAGGTCCGCCGATCCCGCCCTCCGGCCTGACCGGACCGTCATCCGCTCGCCCGGCGCGAGCTGTTGAATCCCTTCAAAGAAGGTCCCGGTGGTGTGGTCCTGTTTGGCAAGGGTCAGGTAATCGTACAGCAGGGCGTCGTTGGGACAGACCCGGCACGAGGAGTCCTGGAGCAGCGCTTTGATCTCGGAGGCGAAGAGAAACCGCCCGGCCGTCTCGCGGTAGTAAAAGGGTTTGATCCCGAACCGGTCCCGCGCGCAGAAGAGCTGCTGCGCGCGTCCGTCCCAGATCGCGAAGGCGAACATCCCGTTGAAGCGATCCAGGCAGGCCGGCCCCCAGTGCCGGTAACTCTCCAGGACCACTTCCGTGTCGCTGGCCGAGCGAAACTGAATCCCCATCGCAACGAGCTCGCGCCGCAGCTCCGGGGCGTTGTACACCTCGCCGTTGTACGTGATCCAGAACCGCCCGTCCTCGGTCCCCATCGGCTGATGGGCCAGCGGGGTCAGATCAATCACCGCGAGCCGCCTGTGCCCGAAACCGAGCGTGAAGGGCCCAACCGGCTGAGAGGAGCCGACCGCCCCGCTCAACCGGCCGTTCACCGCCACCGGCTTCTCGCGCCGGCCCGGCGCCAGGAGGACGTACCCTTCGCCGTCCGGCCCCCGGTGGGCCAGACTGGTCGTCATGGTCTCCAGCAGCCGCCCGTCCAGCGGCCGCCCGTCCAGTTGCATGATGCCGGCGATTCCGCACATGGGTCGCTCAGCGCCTGCTGGCCTGCAGAACCGGCTCCATCACCTGCCCCTGCGCCAGATCCGCGTACCAGCTTTCCAACCGATCCATCTCCCGATCCTGATCCCCGACCTCGCTGACGAGGGTTCTGTTGTGTTCGACGATCCGCCGCCGCTTCCGTGGGTCGGCCAGGGCCTGGAGAATGCCCGTCGCCAGCGCAAGCGGGTCCGTCTCGACCAGGAACCCGTTGTCTCCGTGCCTGACCACCTCGTCATACTGAGGGAGCCTGGCCAGCACGGGCACGGCCCCGCAGGCCATGCCTTCCAGGAGGGTGTTCGGCATCCCGTCCGAGCGCGGAACCATGACCATGGCCTCCGCCAGGTTCAGCCAGAGGGGCATCTGCTCGTGCGGAATGGCCCCGACGAACCGCACCAGCTCGGCGATGTGCAGATCGGCCGTCAGCCGTTTCAACCCCTCGAGGTACTCCCGGTCGGCGGACTGTTCGGGGATCACGAGGAGGACCTCCGGCCTTTCCTTCCGCACCAACGGCAGGGCCCGGATGACCAGCTCGTGTTGGTACAAGGGCTGGGCCAGTCTCGGGCTGAAGACTACGCGCCGCTCCGGCCCGATCCCCCACCGCTCCCGCAGGTGGGTCACGTCCAGGCCGACGCGGAATTGCTTCAGGTCCACCCCCCAGCCGATGCGGACGATTGGCGTCGTGCGCGGCAGCAGGGGGCGGACCCGTTCTTCCATGTACAGGGAATGGACCGTGACCAGATCGGCCGCGGCGAGGAGCCGGCCGGTCAATCCACGGCTGTACCATTCCCTGAAAGCTCCCTGCTCGGCCAGCACGTCACTGCCCCACGGCGTCACGATGAGCGGGTGTCTGCCGGCCAGGTTCAATCCCCAGGCCAGCCCCCTCGCGTAATGGACATGGACGACGTCGGGCTTCAGCCGCTGCACGGCCAGGGCCGCTCTGGCGGCGGAGAGGAGACGCCCCAGCTTGCGCGGGAGCAGCGGGGTGCTCACGTCAACCTGGACGAACTTCGTCGGCCCGTCGGCCGGCTCGACCGTGACGACGGAGGTCCGGTGCCCGCGGTCCGCGAACCATTCCACCCACCGCCGGAAGGTCACGGAGGCGGCCGGCCCGACAAAGCAGAGTCGAAGCGGCTTCATCGCCATGGGAACTCACCCGCCTGCCCGACGGCCGGCTCGCCGCACACCAGTCCGGGACGAGCCAGCCGGCCCGTCAGGTCACCGATGAGCCCCTTCAAAGCTTCTGCCGTCCGGTTGAGGTCATGGTGCGTCCGCGCATGGTCCACCGCGCGGCGCCCCAGCTCGGCCAGCCGCTCCGGGGACGAGCACAGGCTCTCGGTCTCCCCCGCCAGCCGGTCAAAGGATCCGGCCGCACAGACGCCGATGCCGTGCCGCGTCAGCACCCCGTCCGGATCAACGTTCAACGACAGGATCGGCACCGCGTGCATCGCCGCCTGCACGAAGGTGTTAGGGAACCCTTCGTAGGTCGAGGTATTGACCAGCAGCTTCGCCCGGGCAAAGAACCGGTCCACCTCGGCCCAGGGCACGTCTTCATGGATCGCCAGGTTGGGCAGGTGGCGGGCCCGCGCCAGGACGGACTCCCGAAGCCCCTGATGGCTCCGGTCTTGCGTGGCAACCATGATGAACCGCTCACAAGGCAATCGCTGTGCCAGGTCGAGAAAGAAGTGGGGCTGCTTGAGCGGGTGGAACCGGCCAACCCATAAGACCGAGTGCCGGGTGACGGGTGACGAGTGACGAAGAAGAGGGCTTGGACAGCCCGTGCGGATGAGGACCCCGGCACGCCCGTATTTGGCCTTGAGCCACCCCTTCTGTTCCTCCGTCCGGCAAACCACCGAGTCGGCCAGGCGCAATCCCAGGGGGTACAGCCACCGGAGCGGGCCTGTGACCTTCCCGTAAGGCTCGCAGAGGTCCGCGGAGGAGGCCACGAACAGGACAAATTTTCGGCGCAGGAAGCGGCAGATCACGGCATAGGCTCCGACCTCCACGCCGGCCCCGGCGTGGAGGTAGACATCCGCATCAACGGCCCTGAGCTGCCGCAACATGTCGCGGAACGCCGAGCCATAGGCCCGCAAGGTCCGGAACGGATGCCGCCACAACGAACCCTCCAGCCGCCTGAGCCCTCTTCTCGTGACGAGGGTCACGGCTCCCAGCCGCTCGGTCTTCGGCTCCTCGTCCACCGTCGTCAGCACGACGATCTGAAACTGCCGGTCACGGGACAGGGTCTGGGCGAGGAGGTAAAGCTGCACCTCCGCGCCGCCGAACGGCACACGGCTTTCCGGCCGATACATCCCGTAGCCGAGAGGCGAGATGAAACAGACGGTGAGCGGCCGTTCCATCCGATGTCCGGTCAGTTCGTCCATCGCGACGCCGTCAGATCGAACGGCTCCCGTGGTGATCCGCGTATTCGCGGTGCCAGAGCTCGAGCATCAGCAGGGCGTACAGACGGGAGCCGTAGTCGGCCTCGCCCCGCTGGTGCACGTCCAGCATCTGCCGGACCCGTTCCGGCCGGAAGTAGCCGCGCGCGAGGCACCGATCCGCGAGCAGGATGTCGCGCACGAAATCGCGGCAGTCCTCGCGGAACCAGCGGTCGATCGGAACGCCGAATCCCATCTTGGGCCGCTCGAGGATCGAGGCCGGCAGCAGGTCCTGCATGACGCGCTTGAGCAGATACTTGCTCTGTCCGTTCCGCACCTTCAGGCGAACCGGCAACGCCGCGCAGAACTCCGCCAGCCGGTGGTCCAAGAACGGAGACCTGGCTTCGAGACCGTGGGCCATCGTGGCCCGATCCACCTTGACCAGCAGGTCGTCCGGCAAATAACTGTGGGTATCCACCCACAGGAGACGATCGAGCAGGGTGGAGGCCTGAGCGCGGTCGAACCAGTCGGTCAGCAGGTCGTAGGAATCCTTATCCCTGACGGTCTCAAAGAAGCCCGGAGCATAGAGCCCGCCCTTCTCGGCCGGCGAGAAGTAGCAGATGCGGGCCATGTACGCCCGCGCAAAGGGCGTGAGCGCCCGATCGAGCCGGTTCCTGGCCCGGCCCAGCCCCGGCACGCGCCCCAGCGCGCCGCCGATCCAACGGCTGAACCGGTCTCTGGCCGGATCGGACAGCCAACGGCTTCCCAGCTCATCCCACAGGGTGAACGCATAGCGGGGGTAGCCGGCCAGCAGCTCGTCTCCCCCGTCGCCGTTCAAGACCACGGTCACGTACTGCCGGCTCAACTGCGAGACGCAATAGGTCGGAATGGCCGAGGCGTCGGCGAAGGGCTCGTCATAGACCCGGACGAGCGTAGGCAGAATCTCCACCGCCGACGGCTCCACGACGAACTCGTGATGGTCGGTCTCGAACTTCTCGGCCACCGTCCCGGCATAGGGCAGCTCGTTGAAGGCTTCGTCCTTGAAGCCGATTGAGAAGGTCTTCACCGGCTGCCGCGTCAGCCGGCTCATCAGGGCCACCACGCTGCTGGAGTCCATCCCCCCGCTCAGGAAGGCGCCCAGCGGAACGTCGCTGATCAGCCGGAGCTTGACCGATTCCTCCAACAGAGCCAGAAATTCTTCGCGGCAGGCCTCTTCGCTCCGCCAAGTCCGCTTCGCAACGTAGTCCAGCGACCAGTAGGCGCTCTCCGATCCCTTGCCGTCCTCATAGACCAGCACGTGGCCCGGCGGGAGCTTGCGGACGCCCTGGAAGATCGTCCTGGGGGCGGGCACGTACTGGAACGTCAGGTAATGGTGCAGGGCGACGGGATCGATCGGCGGAGACGGACCGTCCGCGAGCAGCGCCTTGAGCTCGGACGCGAAGGAGAGGCGGGCTCCCCTGATCGAGTAGAACAGCGGCTTCTTGCCGAGCCGGTCCCTGGCCAGCACCAGCCGCTGGGCCCGCTTGTCCCAGATCGCGAAAGCAAACATGCCCCGGAGCATGGGCAGGCACTGGAGCCCGTACTCCTCGTACAGGCGGAGTACGACCTCCGTATCGGTGCGCGACCGGAAGGCATAGCGGGAACGAAGCGAGTCCCGCAGCTCTTCGAAGTTGTAGATCTCGCCGTTGTAGACGATCCAGACCGTGCCGCTCTCGTTCGCCATCGGCTGGCGCCCGGCCTGGCTCAAGTCCAGGACGCTCAGGCGCCGGTGGGCCAACCCCACGTGTCCGTCCACGTGGAGACCGGCGTCGTCCGGGCCCCGATGGCTCAGCCGGCCTCCCATGGCCGCGATCACCCGCGCCTCCACGGGCCGCCGGTCAGCCGTCACCTGTCCCGCAATCCCACACATTCCGGTTTCTCCGATACGGCAATCGCGCCCCTCCGTCGACTGTCTTGGGGCTCGGCCGGGGGGACCCCGAGCTTGTACAGCATGCAGGCGCTGCCCAACAGAGACGAAGCGAGCTTCCGCGAGCGCAGCGACCATCGTTTTCCGAACACCATCTGGCCGGTGTAGAACAGGTGCATCGGCTGCGTGCAGAGGACGAGGAAGTTGTGTCTCTGGAAGCTCTCGACCCAGTGGCGCCGGTTGAAGGTTCTCAGCTCCGTGAAGACCGTGCCGGTTTCGCCGTGCCGGGGCGGGACCGCGTCGGCCCGCAGCATCCCGACGATGTTCAACGAGACGCGCGCAGCGCGCTTCGCCTCCGCCAGGGTGAATCGCCTCGGCAGCAGCATGGGAGCGAGGCCGAGCGCCCGCTGCGCCAATTCGACATAGTGCGTCACGATCGTCCAAAAGCGCCAGACGGCGGTGGGCAGCACATGCACGCAATAGCCTCCCGGCTTGAGCACCCGGCGGCTTTCCCCGTGGATCGGCTCAAGGTCGGCAATGTGCTCCAGGGTATTGGAGGAAAACACGACGTCGAAGGTCTGATCTTTAAACGGAAACGCCTTGCCGTCATATTCGACGACCGGAAAGACGCGCGCGCCACGATAGTTGGAAGCCGGCACGTCGATGGAAGCCACCTTGAATCCTCGACTGGCTAACAGCTTGGCCTGGTAACCCGTCCCTCCCCCGATTTCCAAGATCCATCCTCGTGGAGTGAAATGTTTGACGATCTCGTTGATCTCGTGCTCCCGGACGATATGGAGGAATTCGGTGGAAAACACGGCCCCACGTCCCGAGTTAGCTTCGCACGCCGATGTACACCAGATGCGACTGGCTCCCCACGAGTAGATTCTTGCTCTCCTCGGCCAGCGGCTCAGGATTCTCGGCGACCAGCTTCTGGCCGCGGATGAACCGCTTGAGTCTCTTGACGAGCCTTCGCTCCTCGCGGGCCTTCGCAGCCCTTTCCTCTTCGTCCTGACGTCTCTTGATGGCTTTCAAAGCCTCGATGGGAAACCGCTGATCGGAAAAATCCACTTGATGCAGGAACAGGCAACTGAACCCCTGCCGCCGAAGAAACTCCGTCAATCGGTCCGGGGTGAACGAGCGCACGTGCTGCCAGCGATGGAACAACGTCTCGCACATGGGACAGTAGGCAGACCCCAATTCGAGATCTTCCGCATTGGGGGTCGTCACGATCAACGTGCCGCCTTCGACCAAAAATGACCTGACCTTCTGGAACGCTCCCTCCAACTCCTCGTCGAGGATGTGCTCGATGACCTCCACCATCAGGACGACATCGAATCGCTCGGGGCCGCCATCCTGTACGACGCCCAAATACTGGGGATGTTGGGACATCTCGCCCGGAATGCGAAGGCGGCGGGCCACGACCGGCTCGTACGCGGCGGTCGCAAATCCCCTTTCAACAAGAGCCCGCACGAGGTCGCCTTCTCCCGCACCGAAATCCAGATGGCGCCCTTGAGGTTTCAAGTGACCGCCGACCAGTTCGATGAGGTACGGAGCCGCCACTCTGGAGAAGTTGTATTCACGCAGTCTCGTCTGGGAGACGCCGGACCAAAAGCGCCCAATGAGTTCAGGGGTCCAATGGATCATCCTGGCCATAACCGTTTGTGGGCACCTACCTGTTCCGCATCGGGTGAGGCGCTCCTTCTTGCGCACGTGAGGCCGATGCCGGCAGCCGCCCTTGTCTCCTAGGCTCGTTATAGATAGCCCGGCAGATCTGTGCGAATCGGTCCGCGCTGGCGGACGGGCTGTGATGTGCCTGCACGTAGCGGCGGCCGTTCTCGCCCAAGCGCGCTCGCAGCGCCTGATCCGAGCACAACTGCCGGACATAACGCTCGAACCGAGCCCAGTCCCCGTTCGCGCAATACCCGATTTTGTGCTTCTCCAGCACGTTCTCCGGATTCACCGTCCAAGAGACAATCGGGGTCGCGCAGGCCGCCGCCTGGAGAAAGGTATTGGGGAAGCCTTCGAACTGCGACGTGTTCACGAACAGCTTGGCCTGTTCGAACAGCGCCATGGTCTCCTCAAAGGGGATGGTTGGCAACAGGCGGAGATTCGTCAACTCTGCCGCCGCGCGGCGCAGCCTGGACAGATTGTCCGGATCCACCTGGCTGTCGGGGGCGACCATGACAAAGCTCTCCTCCGGCATGCACCTGGCCAGATCAACGAACATCTCCGGCTGCTTCCACGCATCCACCCGGGCCACCCAGAGGATCGTGGTCCGATTGGCATGACGGCGTGTCCCAAGTGGAACGGGGCAGGAAGACCGAATCAGATGCGCCTCCCGCCCATAGCGGGCCCGCATCAGGGCAACCTGCTCCCCATGCTGACATATGACCGCATCCGCGCTGCGCAGACATCTCTCGAACCGTTTCCCGTGGCGGCCCCAGTCCTTGGCATACTTGCCCGTGACATCGTTGTCATGCGCGACCATATAGACGAACCCCTTTCGAAGGAGCCGACAGGCAAACCAGACGTACCAATGCTCCGGGGCGGCGCACCGGGTCACGTAAATGTCCGCGTCGGCAGACCGCAGCATCTCCAGCCACTCCCTGAGCCGCCGCACATGCCTGACAAACTCGCGCGCGCGCCGGAGGGGCCCGAGATACAGAGGGGCCAACGCCCTGCGGCATGAATATGCACTACGGACGAGGCCTCGAACGGCCTCGGCGATCACGGCTGGGGATCGGTCCAGCCCCCGGCGACAGGCCTTTGCAAATCCAGGCGAAGCAACCTGTGGTTCGACGCTCTGCGTCGCCCCTTGCTGGCGCGTGCCAAAATTCGCCTCCAGAACGACCGTGATGTCGCCGATCCGCTCTCGTTTGGAGAGCACGCGATTCCCGGTGAGGGCGGACACTTCGAACAACGGATTGCGCGCCAGCTCCGATGCGAGCGTATGGATCTGCACTTCGGCGCCGCCGAAGGGAAGACCGGACAAGGGCCACAACAGCCCGAACAGGTTGGCGGAGATAAAGCAGACGCGCAGGGGTTGATCAGGTTCCGCGCCGCCATTGGGCCCATGCCATTCAGTCTGGGAACGTGCCGGCACTTCGCGAACGGCCTCCTCGGTCGAAAGGCGTTTCCGAAGCTGCCCGGAAGCAGCGCTCTGGCTTTCCGGTTCAAACATGCCCGCCCCACTGATGGTCAAAGCGGACGAGTCCCCCATCCGGATGGGTCCTCAGGACTTCGAATCGCGCCACACGCTCGCGCAAATCGTAAGGCGCAGCCCAGTTGCCCCCGGACGTTACGCCGACCGTCAGCCAGTAGACGCCGCCCAGCAAAGGGAGCCGCGGATACGCCACCGTCACGGTTCCCTCCCTCCCCTCAACTTTGACCGGTGCCCCTTCGAGAAACGTGTTGCTCCCGTGGACAAACGCCCCGTCTTGGGCATAGACGTTTACCCCGAAGTTGGGATCCGAGAACGGGCCGTTGACACGGTAACGGATACGGACGATGAGCGGGCTGAACGTCCTAAAAACCGCTCTTTCCTGCCCAGACCCGTCGCACGTCGCAACGTCCACGATCTCAATCTCGCCGCTTCCGATCCGCCGCTCCACGGAACCGGACCCGGCAGGCGATTGGGTCATGCGATCCTGTTTCTGTGCCCTGCGCACCGTCTCGAGGTACGCGTCCGTGACCTTCTGAGGGACGCCGTCACACTCCAATCGTCCCTCTCGAAACCACAACGCCCGCGTACAGACCTTCTCGATCATGACGAGATCGTGCGACACGCACACGACGGTCGCCGAGGCTTTCAGATCATGAATCTTCTGCAGACATTGCTGTTGAAAGGCCGCGTCCCCGACCCCCAGGATTTCGTCGGCGAGGACGACATCGCCCCGCACATGGGCCGCAATCGAAAACCCCAGTCGCGCATACATCCCGGAGGAATAGTACTTGACCGGCACTTCCAGGAACCGCCCCAGCCCGGAGAATTCCGCAATGCGGTCGTAGCAACTCTGGATCTCATGGCGCCGCATTCCCAGCACGAGGCCGTTCAAGTACACGTTCTCCCGGCCCGTCAGGTCCAGGTTAAACCCGGCCCCGAGCTCGATCAGCGACGCGACTCGCCCCTGCACATGCACCCGGCCCGCCGTGGGGGCCGTGATCCCGGCCATCAGCTTCAGAAGCGTGCTTTTCCCCGCGCCGTTGGCTCCGATGACCCCGATCACTTCGCCCCGCTCGACGGCAAAGCTCACGTCCTTGAGCGCCCACAGGGCTCCATCGGCCGGTTGATCGGCCCCGCCCGACCTGCCGCGCGATCCTCGACGCCATCGCGACAGGGACTCCCGCAGCGTCCGCGGGTGGTTCGCGTAGCGCTTCGACACGTTCTCGAATTGGACCACGTACTCGGTCGTTCCCATCGCGCTACATCACGTCCGCAAATCGAAGCTCGACCGCCTTGAAGTACGCGTAGCCGAGGCCCAGCACCCCGGCCGAGATGATCAGCACGGCGCTCAGCGAGCCGAGCGGCGGAGCCGTCCCCGCCAGGATCACGCTCCGGTAGGCTTCGATCAGCACGGTCATCGGGTTCAGCATGTACAGGGTCCGGATTTGCGCCGGGATGACGTCCACCGGGTAGACGACGGGGCTCAGGAACATCCAGACCTGAAGCGCCAAAGGCAGCAGGTTTCCCAGGTCCCGCCGGAGCACGTAGAAGGCTGACCCCATCAGGATCAGCCCGACGCTGAACATGACTTGAATGACCACGATGGCGGGGACCGCCAGCAGCGCGCTCGTCAGCGGAACTCCGTAGGCGAGCAGCAACACCACCAGGACCGCCAAGCCGGCCACAAAATCGACTGCAACCGTGACCAGCTTCGACAAGGGGATGACCTCGCGGGGAAAGCCGGCCTTGGCGACGAGATTCATGTGGGACACCACGCTCACGGTCCCGTAGGACAGCGAGTTGGCGAAGAACATCCAGCACACCAGACCGGTGAACGCAAAGAGTGGGTACGGAACTCCTTGAACCGGCACTTTGACGAAGACCGAAAACACGATCGTGAACACCAGCATCATGGACACCGGCTGCAGCACGGCCCAGAGCATACCCAGCCAGGTCTGCCGGTGCCTGGCCTTCAGATCGGCAAGGGCGAGAGTCCACAGCAATTCACGATACCGCCATAATCGCTGGACGTGACGAATCATGACCGACCCTGAAGGTACGCGCCCCCCTCGTCTCGCGACGGACGCAGGGGCCCGGGCAAATGCAATGGACGAGAGGGACCCGCCTCTTTGCAGAAGCGCACCACCCGATCGAAGGGCCACCAGAGCGCGTAGGCCAGGACAAATGTCGCGAACGGCACGGTGTGAACCCCCAGCCTCGGCTCGAACCCGAGGGTCATGAAGAACGGGATCACGTTGATCGCGAGCGCGACGACCGCGAGCAGCTCGCGATACGGGCTCAAGAGGAGCAGGGCGAATCCGATCAGGTACAGCAGGTGCCCGCTCCGGGATCGGATGCCGGTTTGCACCTCGAACAGGTCCGTGCGCCGCACATACATGTCGAGCAATCCGTCGAACGTCCTGCCCGCCAATTCACGGGCGCTGTGCAGTCCGACCATGTAGTCGAAGCTTCCCACCGGCGCTCCGGCAAAGCTGTTTGACGCAAATTCTTCCGCCGTCGGGCATCCCCTGCATCCGGTCTTTTTAAAGGCCACAAACTCGTAATTCCTGTTCCAGACCGCCACGTGGTTGAGGCTGTAAAACGGGTCGCCGAATTCGTGCGCGCTGTAGGCCAGGTGGGGGACCGACACCGCCGCGACGAAGGCCAAGACGAGAGCCGCGACCCGCCAGGATTGTCGGTTCCTCCAGGCCCAGAGGGAAATCAGGGGAACCAAGAACAGATAGCTGTTGAACCGCAACAATTGGGCAGCGGCGCCGGCGAGGGCCATCCCGACGGCGCGCCTTCGAATGGAGAGCCGCTCGACGGAGACGAAGACGCAATGGACTACGCCGAGCACGGCGAGCGTATAGGCCTCCTCGCGGAGCCCACGCGTGCTCAGCTGATCCAGGTACGGATTCCATGCGACCAGCGCCGCGACAACGATCCCGCAGACCGACGATCCCGTGTAGTCCCGGAAGAACTTGTAAACCATGACGACCACGAGGAGCGAAAGCAGAACGGTCAAGAGGCGCAGGTTCAGCGCGGAATCGCCCGTCACCCAGAACCACCCCTTGATCATCCAGATCCAGAAGGGCTCCCGCGCGCCAGTGTCGTAAAGGGCGCGCATCGTCTCCGCCAGGTACCGGTAGTAATTGGCGTCGGGATCAAGCGGCACCCACGCGACCTTGGACAAGGTCGCCAGGCGGTCGCTGCCGCAAGCGACGAGGATTCCCGCCAGGGCGAACGGAGGCCACAGGCTCTCGGCTGCTCGGGAAGCCGGCCCAGCCCGAGCGGACCAGCCGAGAAAGCCCAGCAAGACGGCATAGGGGATCAGGAAATACGCATCCCGATCCTGGCCGGCCAGGACCCGCTCCCACCATTGCGGGGTCGGCCTTGCGGTCGTGAGCCAGACGAACCCTTCGGCCAGAACCACCTGGCTGCACAGGACGGTGAGACTGAAGAGGAGCGCGCCGGCCGGCCGGTTCAGCCAGCGAACGAGGTACGCCAGCACCGGCGTCAGAATCAGCAATGCGGCGATCGCGAGATTGGGGAAGACGAAGAAGGACTTCACTTCGACGAGGCGCAGCCTCGAAAGCAGAAGTGGTTCGTCCCGCTGCCCGGACGCCGAGAACCTGATCCAGATCGTGGGTCCCGGGCTGACAGCCGACGTAAGATCAATGCGCTCGCCGTCGAATGAAACCGGGCCGGCAATCTTCCGAAAGGATCGGCCATCGCCCGACGCGGAGAGGACGGCGCTGACCGAGGATCCGGGTCGGCCATAGAGCATGGCCCTGAGCTGGCCGTCGCGGTCGGCAGGAATCGCAACCGTGACGGTTCCCGTACACCGTCCGCACAAGACGAGCCCTTTCGGCGTGACGGTCCACTCCCCTTGGATCGCCTCCGACTGGCCCGCCAGGACCTGCCCCTGCCCGTACGTCTTGTCGTACTTGACGTCCGCCCTCAGGCCGGATACGAGGTCGAACCGCCCGCCGACCACGGCAGCCGCCGCCACCAGGGTGGACAGGGCGACCACCAGCGCAAGCTCCCACCGTTGTTGGCTGCTCAGGCCCATCGCGCAACCGAACCATTCCATCCGGCGCCGCAGAGCCGGCGGTTCCCGTCCCGGTTCCTTCGGGAAGGCCCTATAGCAGGACGATCTTCTCCCTGCCCGCCGCGACGCGCTTCGTCGCGTTCCTTGTGTCGAAGACGACGGGGGCACGGCGGACCACCTGCTCGTAATCGAAGGCCGAGTGGGCCGTCAGGATCAGAGCGCAAGCGCAGCGCTCCAACCGCTCGTCCGTGAGGGGCACGGCCTCATAGGACCGCCCCGCGATCGCAACCGAAGGGGTGAAGGGGTCCGCATAGCCGAGCCGGGCCCCCTCGTGCTGCAACAGCTCCATCACCTTGATCGCCGGCGTCTCCCGCCAATCGGCCACGTCCGCCTTGTACGTCACGCCCAGGATCAGAACATCCGCTCCGTTGAGGCAGAGCCCGCGCCGGTTCAGGACGCGCTGGAGCTTGGACACGACGTAGTAGGGCATGCTCTCGTTGATCTCGCCGGCCAATTCGATGAACCGCGTGTGGAGGTCATATTCCTTGGACTTCCAGGCCAGGTAGTAGGGATCCAGCGGGATGCAGTGCCCGCCCACGCCCGGCCCGGGATAGAACGGCATGAAGCCGAAGTTCTTGGTCGCCGCGGCATCGATCACCTCGTAAACGTTCAACCCCATCCGGTCGCACAGCACCGCGAGCTCGTTGACCAGCGCGATGTTGACGGACCGGAAGACGTTCTCGAACACCTTGGTCATCTCCGCCACGCGCGGCGAGGAGACCGGAAAGATCTTCACGATGGACTGCTCGTAGAAACTCCTCGCGGCGGTCAGGCAAGCCGGCGTCACCCCGCCGACCAGCTTGAAGGTGTTGTGGGTCTTGAACGAACGGTTGCCCGGATCGACCCGCTCCGGCGAGAAGGCGATGTAGAGGTCCTGGCCGACTTTTAGCCCGCCTTCCGTCAGGATCGGCATCATGACCTCCTCCGTCGTCCCCGGATAGGTCGTGCTCTCCAGGACGACGAGCATGTCCGGATGCACCTGTCTGGCCAGTTCCTTCGTCACCTTGACGATCGCACTGATGTCCGGCTCCTTGTTCCTGGTCAAGGGCGTGGGCACGCAGATCAACACGACGTCGCATCCGCGGAGCGCCTCGAACTCGCTCGTCGCGGTCAGCTTGCCCTTGCCCACCACCTGTCGCAGCTCGTCCGAGTCCACGTCCGAGATGTAGTTCTGGCCTCGCGCGACCATCTCCACCTTCTCGGCGACCTCATCGATCCCGACGACCCGGTACCCCGTCTTGGCCTGCAGCACCGCCAGGGGCAGCCCGACGTAGCCCAGCCCCACGACTCCGACGACAGCCGTGCGGTCCTTGATTTTTTCCAACAATGCCATCCCAACCTCCCTCAAAAATCCCGGTTCCGGAACACCAGGCAGGCCGCCCCGAGCAGCAATCCCGCATACAACAGCCCGTAGGCCGACGCGAGAGCCTGATAGGACCAGGTCACGGCCACGCCCGCTCCGGCCGATCCCTTGATGTTCAGCACCTCCAGATTCGGACAGAGATAATAGAGACTTGTCACGACGGCCTGCAACATCCCGCTCTCGCTTTTCTCGGCCAGGCCTTTCAGGTCCGACGTCAAGTGTCCGATGACGTACAAGCCGAGCGCCATGATCGCGCTCAGGGTGGAGGAGCTGAACGTCGAAAACAGCAGGGCCAACGCGGTCACGAGCAGAAGCTCGACGAAGGTGAGCTGGACGGCCTGCAGCAAAGCCGGATGGAGCGTCGCCTGGTTCATCCAGAGCGTGGCGAGGAAGACCGCCAGCATGATGAGCACGTTGACCAGCAGCGTAAGCGCCAACCCCAGGTACTTGCCCAGGATGAACTGGGTCCGGCTGATCGGCCGCGCCATGATCGTATAGACCGTCCGCCGCTCGATCTCCTTGCTGACCAGGCCCACGCCCACGAAGATGGCGATCAAGACCCCGACGAGGTTGATCGCGGCCAGCCCCATGTCCGTGATGATTTTCTTTTGCTCCATGATCGTCAACGTTCCCAGAACGACCGACCCGCCGATCAACAGCAGCGCGAAGAACAGCAGGTTGTAGAGCACCCGGTCCCGCAGGTTCTCCCGGAACGTGTTGAACGCGATCACCGTGACCGGTCCCATCGTCACCCCTGCACGTCCGGCCGGAAGAACCAGTCCTCGATCGAGCCCTTCTGGGGCATGACCGACACGAGCGTGCCCCCTTGCGCTCTGATCGCCTCCACCACGTCGTCCAGACGCTCCGGCCCGGGCAGGACCACGAGGCTCTGTCGTCCCCGCTGGACGATCCTGGCGGATGCAGCCGCGATCGCAGGCACCCGCGAGGCTTCGATCCCTTCGCAGACGACCTCGACGGACTGGACGTGCTGCTTGGCCGTCAGTTCCTCGACGCGGCCCGACGCGATCAACCGTCCCTTCACCACGATCCCGACCCGGTCGCACATGATCTCGACGTCGGGGATGATGTGCGTGCTGAAGAACACCGTCTTGCCCTGCTCGCGAAGTCCCAGGATCAGGTCGCGGATCTGCTTCCGCCCGATCGGATCGAGCCCGGACATGGGCTCGTCCAAGATCACCAGCTCGGGGTCGTGGATGAGGGCCTGGGCCAGCCCGATCCGCTGGAGCATCCCCTTCGAAAATTTCCGGAGCTGCCGGGACCTGGCCTCAGTCAGCCCCACCAGATCCAAAAGTTCCGACACCCGCCGGCTCAGGCCGGCCCCGCCCAGGCCGGCCAGCCGACCGTAGAACGTCAAGAACTCTTCCGCGGTGAGGTAATCATAAAAATACGGAGACTCGGGCAGGAACCCGATCTGCTGGCGCACGGGCACGTCGCCGGCCGGCCGGCCGAGGACCTCGGCCATCCCGCTCGTGGCGCGCATCAACCCCATCAGGATCTTCAACGTGGTGGTCTTGCCCGCCCCGTTCGGCCCGAGGAACCCATAGATCTCCCCGCGGCGGACGGAGAGCGAAAGCCCGGCCAGGGCCGTCACGGGCGGTCGGCCCGGCCAGCCGGGTTGGAAGATCTTGGTGAGCCCTTCGATGACGATCGCGTCCACGATCTGCTTCCGCCTCAGCTCCCCTCCCTAGTTGGGACGATACACCCGCAGCCGCTCGCGGAGCCCCGTGCTCCTGACCGTCCCGTCGGAGGGATTCAGCTCATAGGTCCCGCCCAGCGGCTCCTCGGGAATCTGGACCACGATCCCCCCGGCGACCAACTCGTCCAGTCGCGCAGGGAAGCGCCCATAGCGGTCGCGATACCGCCGGACCCCTTCCTCGAGAAACCGGATGTCCTTCTCCGCCACCACTTCCCTGATCCGCCGTTCCAGTCCCTCTCGCATCCGCGGGTCCTCTTGCTGGTGATACATGCGCTGGAGAAACTCCAGCGCCGCGTCCAGGTCGCCGGCCTCCACGGCCATTCTGGCTGCGAGCCGGGGCAGGTACTCCGGGGCCCCCTTGAGCGCGGCCGCGCGCCGGAAATGGGGTGCGGCTCTCACCGGGTCGCGCAACTCAAAGTAATAATCATAGCCGAGCAGAAACGGGAGATCCCACACGTCCGGATTGTGCTCGACCCCCTTGGTCAGGATCGCCACGCTCTCGGGGATCAAGTTTCCCCAGACAGCCAGGTTCGCCCCGGCCGCCTGATAGGCGTAGGCGAACTTCGGGTCCAGGTCTGTCAGCACGTCCACCGCATGGTAGGCGACTCGATACCCCTCGGTCGTCTGCTGCCTGGCGCCGAACAGATGCACGGCCTTCAGCCAGATGAGGTCGGCCACCACCTGCCGATACCCCAGAACGGCGACCTTCAGATATTCCCCCTTGGGCAGATAGGTCAGTTCCGCCGCCATGGCCAGAGCCGGGCGCTGCCGCTCCAACAGGGTCAGCACCGAAACCGCCGCCCCCCCGAGGACGCACAGCAGACTTCCGGCCGCCAACCAGCCGGCCAGCCGCATGGGCAAGGCGGCCCCGCTCATGAACCCACCCCTGCGAGCACCATCCGCTCCAGCTCCGCGGCATTGACCGCCAAAAACCGCTCTTCGACCGGATCCTTCGCCCACCCCTCGTAGCGCTTCTGCCTCTCGCGAATTTCCCAGTATTCGCGCACGGCATCGCCGCGACGCCCGGCCGCGAGATAGAAGCGCGCCAGCCATTCCCGGCCGGGCAGAAAATTCGGCTCCAGCTCGACGGCCTGCCGCGCCCACACCTCGGCCCGTTCCGGCTCGCCCAGCGCAAGCCGCACGCGCCCCGCTTCCAGACGATGAAACGGCGAGAAGGGCTCCAACTCCGCTGCCCGCTCATAGGCCTGGACAGCCTCGCGCAGCAGCGTCGCCCGCCGCGCACGGGACGCCTGCGCGTTCGGACCGTTCGGCGGCAGAGAGCCGGCCATTGAAGCCGACACGAGGCCCAGCAATCCCGGCAGACGCCCGTCCAGGGGGTTGAGTTCCATGGCCGTGCGAAGCTCCGCACGGGCAGCCTCGGCCGCCGCCGCGTCGCGGGTCCGCTCGTAGATCCGAAAATAGACGGCCGCGAGCGAACTGTGGTACAGGGCCTTGTCCCGGTCCAGTTCGATGGCGGCCGCGTAGTCGGCGACGGCTTTCCGGACATCCTGATCGGCAGCCGCTCGAGAGCCGGCCTCGAACGTCGTCCAGGCGACCCCCAGCCTCACGACATGGACCGCAGCCAGAACCAGCGCCAGCGCGCCCAATCCGGCCCAGACCAGCCTGGGACGGAGCGGAAAGGACCGAATCTGCCCACTCGCCGCACCAGCCAGCCGACGGCCGGAGAGCACGATCCCCACGCAAAGCGTGAGGAAGAGCGCAATGGCCGGCTCGTGCAGGTTGGCATCCACCGCCGCCTGGGTCAGCACGGTCGCGAGGGCCGCGCTCGCACCGACGAGCGCGATCCGCTGCCGACGTCCAAGCCGCTCCCGCAAGGCCCTGGCCGCCTCCCGCGCGACCAGGATCACGCCCCAGATGAAGACGAGGAGCCCGGCGAGGCCCATCTCGACGCCCATCTGGAGGTATTCGTTGTGGGCATTCTGGGCGACCTTCCCGTACCTGGTGATCTCCCCCTCCACCGGCTGCGCATAACGGGGATAGACGTATTGATACAGGCCGAGCCCCACCCCGAACGGATGGTCCGCCATCGCGCGGAGAGAGGATTCCCAGATCTGGACCCTCGCGTAGCTCACCGGGTTGATCGCATGCTCGGCCAACACCCGGTCCCGCAGCGGGTTCGGAGCCGCGATCCCCAGCAAGACCGCCATGAGGAGCAGGCCGATGCCCTTCCGGCCAAACCGCAGTCCAACCACCAGGGCGGTCCCGGCCAGGGTGGCGAGCATCCCGCCACGTGAGCCGGTCAAGAAAATGGCCGCGAGCAGAAGGGCGAGGGCTCCCAGCGAGCCGGCCAAGAGAACCGTCCGGACCCGGCCTGATCCCGTTCCCCACCCGCCTAGTCTCCGCCGGTAGCAGACGAAGGCCAGCAGGATCACCCAGACTGCGGCCAGGTAACCGGCCAGGAAGTTCGGATTGAAAAAGGTCCCGCTCGGCCTGATCGCGCGTCCCGGCCCCCACTGCACCAGCGCCCAGGCCGCCTCGCCGACTCCCATGCCGATCAGGATCGTCAGCAGCTTGAACACGTGATCCCACCGTTCGATTGAGGACACGAGCACGAGGAGCAGCAGCCCATAGCCCAGGAGCACGATCAGCCACTGCCAGCTCTGATTCGCGTAGGGGGAGAAGAGCGCGGAGACAGCGCCCAGCGCGAGAAAGGCAAGGATAGTCGGGCCGACCCGAAGCGACGCCCAGGGGAGCGTGCCGGTCCTGATGCCTCCGGCCAGCCAGAGGCCGACCAGGGCCAGAATCAGGAGTCGGATCACCATGACCGCCTGATGGGTCGTGCCCCCCTCCAGCAACGGGGTGAACATCACGAGCCCGCTCAGCAGGAGCAGCCAAGGAGGCCAACCGGACAGGAGGGGCTGAACCGACGAGACCGAGACCAGAGAGCCAGTCGAGAGTCGACCGAGGGGAAGTTGGCGCGGTGGGACAGGGTAACCGTTCACATCGTCAGGCGTCAGGGAAGCTCGTGAGCAGAAAGGGTGCGGGGAGGAGATCAGGAAGCTCCTCCCCGCCGGAGACCGCTCCCGGTTATTAGCCGGTCACGTCGTTCCGATCCGCGTTCTGGAGATTCTGCTTGATGTCGTTGACGTACCACCGATCCAGCGTGGGGTCATTGTCCAGGTTGGCCCAGGCTGCCGATGTAAAGCCGACCGTGGTCGTGCTCGCGCCGGCCACGGCACCCACCGTGCTGCCGGGATCGTCGCCCGGATCGGGAATCCCGGTCCCGACGAAGATGCAGCTCGTGGTCAGGTTGGTCGCTGCGCAGGAGGTCGGTGCGGCAGCGTTTCCGCCGTTCGGTGCAGCGGAGTACTTGTACCGGTTGCTGGTCCCGGCCAGGGCGAATCCGATCTCCTGGAAGCTCCCGAATCGGGACTGCTCGCCGAAATAGGAGGTTTCGGCGACGAAGATGCCGCCCAGGTTCGTCTTGGCCTCAGCCTGACGGGACTGAGCCTGGTACCTCAAGAAGTTGGGAATCGCGATGGCGGCCAGAATGCCGATGATCGCCACCACGATCATCAACTCGATGAGGGTGAAACCCTTTTGACTGCGCAATGACTTCAACATGATCCCTCCTCCTTCCGTTTGTTTCCCCCGGCTCATCCCGACATCCATAGTTACGTGGGTCCTTAATGGAGCCGCCTCCTCGCGAGCCTCCAAGCAGGAGAATGTGCGCTGGACTAGAGAAGTGAGCAGGTTTCATGCCGTACCGTCCTGCCCGGACATTCAGGAGATTTTCAAAAGAAACCGTCTGGTTAGCGCATGAGACGGGCATGAGAAACGGTGCCTTGCCCTCGGGGTCTCCATTTTTCGTCCTGATATGCCGAGAATTGGCAGCACGGCCCTAAAATGCCACGTCATCCTGGTCCGCCGCGGCGAGCCCCTGCTTGAGGTCGTTGACGTGCCATTGATCGACCGTCGCATCGGTGTCCAGGTTGCCGGCGGCGGTCGCCGTGAAGCCCGGCGGTGACAGCGATCCCATCGCGACGAGCCCGGCGGTTCCCTGTCCGTCGGCGGCCGAGGTACCGATCCCGGACAAGATGCAGGAGGATGTGGTGGCTCCCCCACAGGAGGCCCCGGAGTTCCCCCCGTCGCCCGGGCTGCGGTAGGTATAGCGATTGGACGCGGCCGCCAAGGCGAAGCCCACTTCCCCGAAGCTGCCGAAGCGCGAGTTGGCTCCGTAGTAGGACAGTTCGGCGGCGAAGATGCCGCCCAGATTCGTCTTGGCTTCCGCCTGTCTGGATTGGACCTGCCACCTCAAGTATTGCGGAACGGCGATGGCGGCCAGAATGCCGATGATCGCCACCACGATCATCAACTCGATGAGGGTAAAGGCTTCTTGCTCGCGCAGACGATTTCGCATTGCCCACCTCATTCTTGCTGAGACCGCCCATCCAAGTTGAAGGCACAGGGATACTGGGGATAAGCACATTCAGTGCCAGAGCCGTGGCTCGTGCGACGATGGGCCGGCCCTCCGAGAACTAGCTCAATGTTTCCAGGGCTTTTTTGTACGGAGGCAGACGGTCAGAAAGGTTCACGGGGTGGGCTGCGGGGACGTGCCGCCGTGCTGGGAGACACGGTTCTTTGCCTGACGGACCCGCTCCTCCGAGGCCGGATCCCCCATGCCGCTCGCACGGAATCGCTCCATCAGCTTGACGTTGGTCGGATCCAGTTCCAGCGACCGGAGCCAGGCCTCTCGCGCTTCCGTGAGCCGGTGCTGCTTGAGGTAGATCTCGCCCAGGTGCTCGAAGATGACCGGATCGTCCTTGACCAGCGACACAGCCTTCTTCATCTCCGCCAGAGCCTCGTCGAACCGGTTCATCTTGAAGAAAGCCCACGCGAGGCTGTCGATGTAATACCCGTTGTTGGGCTTCAGGGACACGGCCCGCTGGATCAGCGACAGCGCCTCCTCGATCTTGATGCCGCGCTCGGTGTAACTGTAGCCAAGGTAATTCAGCGCGTCCGCGTGCTGTGGGTCCAACTTGAGCGCCGCTTCCATCGCCCGGACCACGTCGTCGAAACGGTTCAGCTTGTCGTAAGCGGTCCCCAGGTTGAAGTGGAGGTCCGCGCTTCCAGGATGCTGGCGGATGCCCTCCTCGAACACCTGCGAGGCTTGCGCGTACTGCTCGATCTGCAGGTAAGTCAGCCCCAAGAGCAGGTGCGCGTCAGGCTGCTTGGGATTCAGCCTGACGGCCTCGGCGAAATGCGTAATCGCCTCCTGGTACCGCTTCAGCCGGTACTGCAGGAACCCCATGTGCATGTGCCCGTCCACGTATGCTGGCTGCATCCGGACATTCTGTTCGTACGCGGCCATCGCCTGGTCGTACTGCTTGAGCTCCTCGTACATCAGTCCCAGGTAGTCCCGAACCCGCAGCTCGGCCGGACGGGCCGCCAGGATCTTCTGCAGCCGCTCGATGGCTTGGGGATAGTCCTTCATCTCGCCGAAGATCAGACCGATGCGGAGCTGGGTGTCCAGGTCGTCGGGGTCCTCGCGGAGCATGACCTCCAGCTCGTCGAGGGCCTCGCGGTAGAGCCGATCCTGCAGGTACAGGCGAATCAGGTGCTGCCGGACCTCCCGGCTGTGCGGGCTCACGGCCTGGAGGTACCGACGATACACCGAGGCGGCCTTATCCCGCTCCTCCCGGGTTTCGTACACCGACGCCAGCGCGATGTAGGCCGGCTCGAAGCTCGCGTTGACGGCGATGGCCCGCTCGAAGTTCGCGATGGCCCGCTCGTGCTGCTTGGTTTCGACGCCGATACGCCCCAAGTAGTAGTAGCCGAGCGGAGATCCCTGGGCCTTCTCGACCCCCTGCTCGAACGCCCGCTCGGCCTCGGGCAGCCGCTTCAGATTGACGAGCAAGACGCCCTTCGAGAAATACGGCTCGCTGCTCGCCGGATGGTGCTGGATCGCGCGATCGTAGAGGGCCAGGGCCTTGCCCGCCTGTCCCGCCCCTGCAAAGACGCCGGCCATCTGCAGGAGAATGTGCAGGTCGCGCACGTCCGCCTCGGCCACCCGGTCGGCGAATCGCACCGCCTTGACGACGTCGCCGGTTGCAAAGTAGAGCGAGGCCAGCCTGGATTTGAGCACGACCGAGGAGGGATCGCCGCGGAGGGCCGCGAGGTATTCCTTGATCGCCTGCTCGGAGTCCTTCTCCAGCTCAGCCTGGTAACCGAGAATGAAGTGGTAGTAGGAACGGGGATCGGCGGGAGGAGCTTGCGGCACCGGGCCGGCCGCCTGCTTGTCCGGCGCCGGGCCGGCCTCCGTGCCCGCTTGCGGCACGGTCGTGCAGGACACGACGATCGAGAGAATCAGGACGAGGCTGGCCAGCGACCGGGCCCATGCCCTCCGGAGCCGCCGCGGCGCGGTCACGCAGCCTCCCCCCCCGTTCGTCACGATTCTGTCCTTCCCCGTTGAGGCGCGCGAAATCGGCGCGATGGCCCGTCCTTCGAGTGACCGGATTATACGGGCTCCCCGGAGGGGGAGTCAAACGGCGTGGTCCTCTTCCATGTTCTCGAATTTCGCGAACTTGTCGAGGAAGACCAATTGGCGATCGCCGGTGGGCCCGTTCCGGTGCTTTCGGATGAGAATGTCCGCGATGCCCTTGCGCTCCGTCTCGGGCTCGTAGACGTCCTCGCGATAGATGAACATGACCACGTCGGCGTCCTGCTCGATGGCCCCGCTCTCCCGGAGATCGGCGAGCATCGGGATCGGCGGTTTGCGGCTCTCCACGGCGCGGCTCAACTGGGACAGGGCCATCACCGGCACGTTGAGCTCCTTCGCCAGGGCTTTCAGGGAGCGGGAAATGTCCGAGATCTCCTGCTGGCGCGACTCGGCGTCGGTGCGTCCCTGCATGAGCTGCAGATAGTCCACGATGATGAGGTCGAGGCGCTTTTGCTCCGCCAACAGCCGCCGCGCCTTGCCCCGCATCTGCTGCACGGTCAGCGAGCCCGTGTCGTCGATGAAGATGGACGCCTGCTCGAGCCTCCCGGCCGCCTCCGCCAGCCGCCACCAGTCCTCCTTCTGGAGCTTGCCGGTCCGGAGAAGGTGCGAGTCCACGCGAGCCTCCGAACTGAGCATCCGCAAGACCAGCTGGGCTTTCGACATTTCGAGGCTGAAGATGCCGACCACTTTCTGATGGTGGATGGCCGCGTGCTGGGCCATGCCCAGCGCCAGGCTGGTCTTGCCCATGCTGGGACGGCCGGCGACCACGATGAGGTCCGAGGGCTGCAATCCCGCGGTCAAATCATCCAGTCGTTCGAACCCGGTCGGAACCCCCGTCACCTTTTCCTTCCGCCGGGAAAGCGTATCGACGATGTCCAGGCTCTCCTTGATGATGTGCTTGAGCTCGGTGAAGGACCGGCCCAGCTTGCCCTGCGCCAGGCTGAAGACCGAGCGTTCCGCGAAGTCCAGCAGCTCGTCGACCGGCACGGTCCCGTCGTAACCCCGCTCGATCACGTCGGTCGAGGTCGTGATCAGCCCCCGCAGCAGCGCCTTGTCGCGCACGATCTTGCAGTGGTACTTGACGTTGGCGGCCGTCGGCACGACCTGGACCAGCTCGGCGAGATAGGCCGAGCCGCCCACCGACTCCAGCTCGCCCTTGGTCTTCAGGTGCTCGGTCAGCGTGATCTGGTCGATGACCTCGCCGTGCTCCGACAGGTCGAGCATGGCCTGGTAAACTTTGCGGTGGGCGGTCCGGTAGAAGTCCTCTTCCGTGAGCAACTCCATGGCCTTGGCCATGGCGGCATTGTCCAGCAGGATCGCGCCCAGGACGGACTGCTCGGCTTCGAGATTTTGGGGAGGGAGCCTGGGTTCCGACAGGTCCGGAGGCGTCATTTTCGTGATGGGTGATGGGTGATGGGTGATGGGGTCAGTTTAATCCTCATTCGTTCCGCCTTAACTTGTCACGCATCACCGATCACTTTTAATTAAGAGAGCGGGCAGTTCCTTGATCCTGACCGTCCTGCGCACGGACAGCCTTGGACCGGCCGCGACCAGGGCTTCCTCGGCGGACAGGCCCGGCGCGCCGAGAATCACCACGGCCGACGCCGCTTGCGCCCTTCCCTCCTCCACGGCCGACCGGACCGGGTCGGCCCCGGACGGGCGCAGCCGGCCCTGCAGGACCCGGAACCCGGCCTCGCGCAGCAGCCGGGAGACCTGGAACAGCCGGTCGCCCCGGCTCGCTTGGGCCGACACCAGCACGCCGGCGACGGACCGGGCACCCCCGTCCCCCCGATCCAGGGCGCGGAAGAGGCGATCCACGTCGAACGCGAAGCCGGTGGAGGGCAGATCCCGCCCGAACCGGCCGATCAGGTGGTTGTACCGCCCGCCCCCGCCCAGCTCGCAGCCGATCCCGTCGGCAAACACGTCGAAGACCACGCCGTCGTAGTAGTCGAACCCGCGGAACTCCCCCAGATCGAGCACCAGCCGCTGCTTGAGCCCGCAGTCGGCGAGCAGGCGATAGACCCGGGTGAGCCGGTCGAGCGCCGCGCGCAGATCCCGGTCCCGCCCGGCCAGCTTGCGTCCCTGCTCGAGCACGTCCTCCCGCCCGTAGAGGCCGGGCGCCGCCAGAATGCCGCGGGCCTTCGGCTTCGCGACCCGTTCCTCGGCCAGGATTTCCTCGAGCCGGGGCAGGTCCTTGCGCGCGGCGGCCTGCTCCGCCCGCTTCTGAGCGTCCGCCGAGAGGCCGGACTTGGCCAGGAGCCCCTTGAAGAACCCCACGTGGCCCAGCGAGATCGTAAAAGCCGACAGGCCGATCTGCTCCAGACAGTCGATCATCAGCGCGAGGATCTCCCCGTCCATCGCCACGTCGTCGACCCCGATCAGCTCCGCGCCGACCTGGAACAGCTCCCGTTCGCGTCCCGCATGCTCCGGCTCGTCCCGGAACACGGTCGTGCGGTAGCAGAGCCGAAGCGGCCGGTTGGGCTCCAGCAGCCCCATCGCGACGATCCGGGCGATCTGGGCCGTGACGTCCGGCCGCAGGAGCAGAATCCGCCCCGTCGTCCGGTCCGCGAACTTGTAGCACTGCTCGATCACCTCCGGCTCCAGGCCGGCCGAGAGGACGTCCAGGTACTCGAAGGTGGGCGGGATGATCTCCCGGTATCCCCAGCGGCCCAGACAGGCCAGCAGAGTCCCCTCCAGCCGGCGGACCCGCTCCGCGGTCTGGGGGAGGATCGTGGTCATGCCGGCCGGGATCAGGGCGCGGTCGTGGCGGGCGCCGATGGTCACGGGCTCGCGCAATGGGCGCTTGGGTCGACTGGCTTGCGACGGGCGGGGCATGGTGAAACAAGGCACGAGGCGAGAGGCACGGGGCAAGGGGAGGATCGGAACACCTCGCCCCTTGCCTCTGGCCCCGAGCCTCGCGCCTCTCCTTACGAGAGATCAACCAGCTTGACGGAGAGGATGTTCTGCCCGCGCCTGATCGTCTCGAGCATGCCGGACGGCAGGGGCGCGTCCAGCCCGATGATCAGCAGTGCGTTGCCGCCGCGCTCCTCGCGGGAACATTGCATCCTGGCGATGTTGACCTGGTGATCCCCCAGGACCTGGCCGACGCTGCCGATGACGCCGGGCCGGTCCACGTTGAGGATGAACAGCATGTGCCCTTCGGGCGCGACTTCGACGCGGAAGTCGTCGATCTCGATGACCCGGGGATCCTTGCGGTGGTAGAGGGTCCCGGCCAGCCGGTGCGTCTGCTTCCCGGCTTCGACGCGGACCCGGATGACGCTCGTGTAGTCGCCCGCGTCGCTGCTCTTGACCTCTTTGACCTCGATCCCCCGCTCCTTGGCGACCACCGGGGCGTTCACGTAGTTGACGGCGTCCTCCAGGATCGGCGTGAACAGCCCCTTCAGGACCGCGATCGTCAGGGGCGCGACGGCCAGGGCGGCCACGTCGCCGCTGTACTCGACCGTGACGCGCTCGAGCCCGCCCTCGAAGAGCTGGGCCTGCAGCCGGCCGAGCTTCTCCGCGAGCGTCAGGTAGGGCTGCAGTCGCGGCAGCAGCTCCGGGGAAACCGACGGAATGTTCACCGCCCCGCGCGCGATTCCTTTCGTGAAGTAGTCCACGATCTGCTCGGCGATCCCGATCGCCACGTTTTCCTGCGCCTCGGCCGTGGAGGCGCCGATGTGCGGGGTGCAGATGAAGTTGTCGAGGGTCAGCAGCGGATTGTCCGGCTTGACCGGCTCCTCCTCGAACACGTCGAAGGCCGCAGCCGCCACCCGCTTGCTCTTCAGAGCCTCGTAGAGGTCCCCCTCGTTGACGATCCCGCCCCTGGCGCAGTTGACGATCATCACGCCCGGCTTCATCGTCTCGATCACGTCCTTGTTGATCAGCGAACGGGTCTCGGGCGTGAGCGGGGTGTGGACCGAGATGATGTCGGCGCGCCGGAACAGATCCGCGAGATCCACCAGCTCGACGCCCATCTTGCTGGCCCGCTCCTCGGCCAGGTAGGGGTCGTAGGCGATCACGTTCATCGAGATGCCCTGGGCCAGCTTGGCCAGGTAGCCGCCGATCTGGCCGATGCCGACGATGCCGAGGGTCTTGTTGTAGAGCTCGACGCCCATGAACCGCTCCTTCTCCCACTTCCCCCCCTTCATCGAGGCGGTGGCCTGGGGAACGCGGCGGGTCATCGAAAAGATCATCGCCATCGTGTGCTCGGCGGTGGTGACCGTGTTCCCGCCGGGCGTGTTCATCACCACGATTCCGCGTCGGGTGGCGGCCTGGGTGTCCACGTTGTCCAAGCCGGAGCCGGCCCGGCCCACGACCTTCAGCCGCTCGGCCGCCGCGATCACGTCCGCCGTGACCTTGGTGGCGGAACGGACGACGAGCCCGTCGTACTGTTTGATCTCCCTGAGCAGGTCCTCCTTGGACAGCTTGGTCTTCACGTCCACCGTGAAGCCGGCCTTCTGGAGGATCTCGAGTCCCTGTTTCGACAGGCTGTCACTCACCAGAATCTTCATCGAGGTTCGCTCTCAACTCCCAGCTAGCAGACACCCGCCCTCAGCTCTTCACCATCAACAGTTCCTGAGCCTTGGCGACCCCGCTGCCCAGCTTGACCGGGTGTCCCAATCCCTTGAGCACCATTTCGGTCGCGGCCAGCGCCGTGATCACGTCGAAGGTGTCCATGTAGCCCATGTGGGAGATCCGGAAGATCTTGCCCTTCAAATGATCCTGCCCGCCCGCCGCGGTGATGCCGTACTGCACGCGGAGGTTCTTGTAGATCGCCTGGCCGTCCACGCCCTCCGGCGCCGAGACGGCGGTCAGGGCGTCGCTGGGCGACTCCTTCGGAAAGAGCGCGAGGCCGGCAGCCTTGACCCCCTCGCGCATCGCCTGGGCCAGACGGGCCTGGCGGGCGAAGACCGCCTCCAGCCCCTCGGCCTTGAACATCTTCAGGACCTCCTGCAAGCCCAGGATCATGGAGACGGCCGGCGTGTAGGCCGTCTGGTTCTTGCTCTGGGATTCCCGCTCTTTCTTGAAGTTGAAGTAAAAGGCGGCGTTCTTGGCCTTCTCGGCCAGTTGCCAGGCCTTCTCGCTGACGCTCACGAACGCCAGCCCGGGCGGCAGCATGAGGGCCTTCTGGGAACCGGTCACGACCACGTCGAGCCCCCAGGCGTCGGTCTTGATGTCGAAGACGCCCAGCGCCGTGATGGCGTCCACCACCAGGATCGTGCTCTCGCGGGGCTTCACGACCTCGGCCAGCGCCTTCACGTTGTGGGCCACGCCGGTGGAGGTCTCGCTCGCCTGCACGTAGACCGCCTTGATGGCCGGATCCTTCTTCAGCGCGTCGCTCACCTGCTGGGGATCCACCGAACGTCCCCACTCCACCTTGATCTCCGTCACCTGCACGCCGAAGGTCTTGCAGAGCTTCCCCCAGCGCTCCCCGAACTTGCCGCCGTTGACCACCAGCGCCTTGTCGCCGGGCGAGAGGAAGTTGGCCACCGACCCTTCCATCCCGCCGGTGCCCGAAGCGGCCAGGGTCAGCACGTCGTTACGCGTCTGGAAGAGCCACTTCAGGTCCTCCCGAACCTCGCCGAACAACTGGGCGAACTCCGGCGCCCGATGGTGGATCACGGGCCGGGCCATTGCGAGCAGAACCTCGGGCGGAACCGGTGTCGGACCCGGCGCCAGCAAATACCGCTTCAGCATCGTTCGGATCTCCTTCACGAGACGGTGAGCGTGTGAGCGTGCAGGAAGGCCGGTACGCTATCATTCCGGCGCCCCGACTGTCAAGGCAACCGAACCGTCAAAAGGGACTCGCGCGCGCACGATTCCGCCTCTTGCCTTCGGCGCAAGCCGGCAGGTTGACGACCTCCGCCGTCGCCACATCTTTCTTGACAACTTTCGGCGCCGCCATTACTTTAGAGGCCATGTGGAAGCGCGTCTCGTCGCTGTCGCTCCTGGCCGGGTCCGCGTGGTTTCTCTTTGCGGGAGCGGTCCCGATCTATGCCGGTCCACCCGAGGTCCAGGCTCAGACATCCGTGCCGGGCGAGCCGGAGGGAACCGGGCCGGACGCCCAGTCTGGGGATATGGAGCCGGTGGCCACGGCCGTCGCAACCCCGTCGGTGTCCGACGACGCGGAAGGACAGGCCGTCTCCTCCGCTCCGCTCCCTGAGTCCGGGACCCCGGCGCCCCCCACGCCGCCTGCCGAATCGCTCGAGAATCAATTGCCGCCCGTTCCGGTCTCCACCGCAGCCGCGCTCGCCGCGAGCGACTCCCTCTACAACATTCCGGTCGTGCGCGACCACAAGGTGGAAGGCCACCTGCGCTATTTCCACACGACGATCCGCAGCAAGTTCGAGCAGTGGCTGACCAGGCTCGGCCGGTACAAGCCGCAGGTCGAGCGGATCTTTTCGGAGTTCGACCTGCCCAGCGACCTGATCTTCCTCTCCCTGGTCGAGAGCGGCTTCAATCCCAACGCTTACTCCCGCGCCCGCGCGACCGGCCCCTGGCAGTTCATGAAGGGCACGGCAAAGCTCTACGGGCTGCGGGTGGACCAGTACGTGGACGAACGGCGGGACCCGATCAAGTCCACGGTCGCAGCCGCGCGGTATCTGCGCGACCTGTACGACCTGTTCGGCACCTGGCCGCTCGCAATGGCCGCCTACAACGCCGGCGAGGGCAAGGTCCTGCGCGCCTTGCAGAAGTCCAGCGCCGACAGCTTCTCGGAGATCGCCGAGACCAGGCACATCCGGCGGGAGACCAAGGAGTACGTGCCCCGCATCATGGCGGCCACGATCATCGCCAAGAACCCGGCCGAGTTCGGGTTCAGCCTGGACGAGCCGGTGCTGCACGAATTCGAGGAAGTGGTGGTCCACCGGGCCGTGCACCTGCGCGAGGTGGCGCAGGTCGCCGGCCTCTCTTTCGCCGAGCTGAAACGGCTGAACCCGGAGCTGCGTCGGGACGTGACCCCGCCGGACGATTCCGAATACCACCTCAAGGTCCCGGTCGGCACCAGGACGCTCGTCGGGCAGAAACTGGCTCAGGTTCCGACCTGGAAGCCACCGGCCCGTTTCGCGAAGATTTCCAAGCGGAAGGGTCACGCGGAATCGGCGGATGAATCGAGCGGCTGGTATCGGGTACGGGTGGGCGACAGTCTGTGGACGATCGCGAAGCGTTTCCGCGTGTCCGTCCGGGAGTTGAAGGAGCTGAACAACCTCTCCGGCCGCCGCATCAGGATCAAGCCCGGCGACCTGCTCGCCATCCGCTAGGATTCGTTCCGCCTACTTGGTCGGTGCCGAGGCGGGAGGGCTTCCGGCCGGAGCCCCGGCCGCCGGCTCAGCCGGCTGAGTCCCTTCCGGAGCCTTCTTCACTTCCAGCGCCTTGATCCTGATCGCAGCCTCGTTGGCGAAGGGCGAGGCGGGATAACTCTTCGTGAGGTCCTGGTACCGGGCCAACGCCCCTTCCGGGCGAGACTGGGCCTCCTCCAGCTTGCCGAGCTCGAACAGCGCCTGGTCCTTGTTCAGCGCGCCGGTCACCTCCAGCACCGCGGAGAAGGCCTTTTCCGCCTGGCTCCGATCGCCATTCAGCAGATACGCATAGCCCAAACGTTGATAGACCAATCCCAGCATGTTCTTGTTGGCCCCGTAGGTCGCGACGTATTTCTTGTACGCCTCGATCGCCCCGGAAAGATCGTTGATCTGCACGAGCGCGTTGCCGAGATGATAGAGGGCCAACTGGCCCGCGACGGTCCGGGGGTACTGGTCCGCCACCGCACGGAGTTGGCCGACGGCCTTCTTCAGATTCTCGTCCGCGAGCGCCGGCTTGTCGGCCGGACGGTTTAGGTAGAGCGTCATGGCTTGGTGGGTCAGTTCCATGGCCTCATCGGCCTGGCGATTGTAGTACCAGACCGCCGCCGCTACCGCCGCCACCACGGTGATCAGCACCGTGCCGGCCAACAGGACCCACCGGCTGTGCTGCTCGACGAGGACCAGGAGCCGCTCCATCCCGCTCAGGAGCTGCGCCTCGTCCGGAGTCGTCCGTCTGGGCTCGGTCTTGATCTTGAAAGACATGGTGCGGCTCGCCGCGCCGTTATACAAGGTTGCCGGAAGCGATGTCAATTCACGCAATCGGCCGGCTCCCGTCCCTTCACTCGTTGACAGAGCTGCACTGCCGGTATAGCGTACCGTCTACCGTTCTCCGCGTCCCATGTTTGAAGACCGACTCCAAGATCTGACCGAACGACACCTCCTGCGCCGGCTCAGGCTGGTCGAGTCGCCTCCCGGCCCGGAGGTCGTCGTGGACGGCCGCCCGGTCGTCCTCCTGGCGTCCAACGACTACCTGGGGTTGGCCACGCATCCGGCTCTGAAACAGGCGGCCGTCGCCGCGATCGACCGGTTCGGCGTCGGTTCCGGCGCGTCGCGGCTCGTCTCCGGAACCCTCCCGCCCCATCGGGAGCTGGAAGACGCGCTCGCGCGATTCAAGGGGACGGAGGCCGCGCTGACCTTCGGGTCCGGGTATCTGGCCAACGTGGGCCTCATCCCCGCGCTGATCGGCGCCGGCGGCCTGATCCTGGCCGACCGGCTCTGCCATGCGAGCCTCCTGGACGGCTGCCGGCTGAGCGGGGCCGACCGCCGGCGGTTCCGGCACAACGACCCGGATCACCTGGCCTCGCTCCTCGCCAAGCGCCCGGTCGGACGCGAGACCCTGATCGTCACCGAGGGGGTCTTCAGCATGGACGGAGACCTGGCCCCCCTTCCGGACCTGCTGGCTCTGGCGGAGCGGTACGAGGCGCGCCTCCTGGTGGATGACGCCCACGGGACCGGCGTCATGGGCCCCAACGGACGGGGAACGATAGAGCACTTCGGCTTGGAGTCCCGTCTCCCCTTTCACATGGGGACCCTGAGCAAGGCCTTGGGGACGAGCGGCGCTTACGTCGTCGGGCCGGCCGCGCTCGTCCAGTATCTGGTGAACACGGCCCGCTCCTTCATCTACACGACGGCCCCGCCGCCCGCCTGTGCGGCCGCGGCTCGGGCGGCGCTGGCGGTCTTGAGCGCCGAGCCGGAGCGGCGCACCAGGCTCTGGGACAACCGGAAACGGCTCCACGCGGGACTGACCGCCCTGGGCTTCCGTACGACCGACACGCAGAGCCCGATCATGCCGGTCCTGATCGGGGACGCCGAGCGGACCGTCGCCCTCGCCGACCGGCTGCTGCAATTGGGGGTCTACGCCCCGGCGATCCGCCCCCCCACGGTGCCCCAGGAGACCAGCCGCATCCGGACGACCGTCACTGCGGACCACCGGCCCGAACACATTGACCGGGCGCTGGCTGCCTTCCGTCAGGCAGGCAGCGAGCTGGGCCTGATCTAGTCGCCGTTCCCGTCGCCTCCCGGAATCGTTTTTTCCGTTCACTTGCCCGGGCAGTATTGGTATAGTTTCATCCACCGAACTCATGGCCCGCGCCCCGGGCGGCCCCTCTCCTATTTCCCCCGGGCGGTCCGGCCGAGCCTGGCGCAGCAGGAGGTTATATGGACATTACGCAGCTCCTCACCTTCGGCGTCGAACAGGGCGCCTCGGACTGCCACCTCAGCTCGGGCGAGCCGCCCATGTTGCGCATCCACGGAGACCTGAAGAAGCTGGACCATCCCCCCCTCTCCAAAGAGGAAGTCCACGACATGGTCTTCGACATGATGAACGACCTCCAGCGGAAGATCTTCCAGGAGCACCACGAGTGCGACTTCTCGTTCGAGATGGGCGAGATCGCGCGCTTCCGGGTCAACGTGTTCATGCAGCGGCGCGGCGAGGCGGCGGTCTTCCGGACCATCCCGACCAAGATCCTGGCCCTGGAGCAGCTCGGCATGCCACCGATCCTGCGGCAGCTCTGCGAGAAGGAGAAGGGCCTGATCCTCGTGACCGGCCCGACCGGCTCGGGCAAGTCCACGACTCTGGCCGCCATGCTCGACTTCCTGAACGACACCTTCGAAGGCCACATCCTCACGATCGAGGACCCGATCGAGTTCGTGCACAAGTCCAAGAAGTGCCTGGTCAACCAGCGGGAGCTGGGCCCGCACACCCATTCGTTCGCCAACGCGTTGAAGTCCGCACTGCGCGAGGACCCGGACATCATCCTGGTCGGCGAGATGCGCGACCTGGAGACGATCCAACTGGCCCTGACGGCCGCCGAAACCGGCCACCTGGTCTTCGGCACCCTGCACACCTCCAGCGCGCCCAAGACCGTGGACCGGGTCATCGACGTGTTCCCGCCGAACCAGCAGGCCCAGGTCCGCGCGCAGTTCGCCGAGTCCATCGAGGGGGTCATCACCCAGACCCTGCTCAAGAAAAAGGGCGGCGGGCGGTGCGCGGCGCTGGAGATCATGGTCGGCACGACGGCCGTGCGGAACCTGATCCGCGAGGCCAAGCTCCATCAGATTCCGGGCATCATGCAGGCCAGCAAGAAGGACGGGATGCAGACCATGGACATGGCCCTGGTGGACTTGGTCACCAAGGGGCTCGTGACCAAGGCGGAAGCCCAGGCCCGGAGCATGAACCCCAACCTGTTCGGCGGCGTGGCCGGGGCCGGCGGCGCCGCGTGATGTCCGGGTCGGCTCGATGAGGTCGTCGTCATGATCGACATCCACGAGGTTCTGAAGGTGGTGGTGGAGAAGGACGCGTCGGACGTGTACCTCACCGTGGAGTTGCCGCCGATGTACCGCATCCAGGGCGTGACCCAGCCGGTCGGCACCCAGCCGCTCACGAACGAGGAGCTCGAAGCCCTGGCCCAGAGCGTGATGCGGGACAAGCAGAAGAAGGAGTTCGAGCAGACGAACGAGATGAACCTGGCGCTCTACTATCCCGACCTGGGCCGCTTCCGCGTGAACATCTTCCGCCAGCGCGGAAACGTCGGGTTCGTCATCCGGCAGATCAAGGTCGAGATCGTCCCGATCGACAAGCTGGGGCTGCCCCCCATCATCAAGGACATCGCGATGACCAAGCGGGGCCTCGTCCTCTTCGTCGGCGCGACGGGCTCCGGCAAGTCCACCTCGCTGGCCGCCATGATCGACCACCGGAACGCGAACTCGCCCGGCCACATCATCACGGTCGAGGACCCCATCGAGTTCGTGCACCGGCACAAGAAGTCGGTCGTCACCCAGCGGGAGGTCGGGTTCGACACCCTGTCGTTCCAGGCCGCGCTGAAAAACACCCTGCGGCAGGCGCCGGACGTGATCCTCATCGGCGAGATCCGCGACACCGAGACGATGGAGGCCGGGATCGCCTTCGCCGAGACCGGGCACCTCTGCCTGGGCACCCTCCACGCGAACAACGCCAACCAGGCCATCGAGCGGATCATGAACTTCTTCCCCTCGGAGCGCCACGCCCAGATCTACCTGCAGCTCTCGATGAACCTGCGGGCCATCATCTCCCAGCGGCTCGTTCCGGGCGTGGACGGCAAGCGGGTGGCGGCCCTGGAGATCCTCATGGATACCCCGCGGGTCAAGGACCTGATCAAGAAGGGGGAGACGGACAATCTCAAGGAAGCGATGGAACAGGGGATCCAGGAGGGCTGCCAGACCTTCGACCAGGTCCTCTTCACCCTCTACCGGGACGGCAAGATCACCCTGGACCAGGCCTTGATCAACGCCGACAGCGCCAACAACCTGCGCCTGAAGATCAAGCTCGCCGGATTGAAGACCGACGAGACGCCCGGCGGCAAGATCGAGCCGGAGAGGCAGCAGGAGAAGCCCAAGGGCTTCCAGATCCAGGGCTTGCCGCCGGGCGGCGGCACCTTCCGCAAGCTCTGACCCCTCTCCCCTCGCCTCGCGCCTAGCGCCCCTCGCCGGGTTGCGGCGCATCTTCGGTCAATGATTCCAGGTAGGCTGCGACCTGGTCCAGCGCCGTCGCGCTGAGCTTCTGCCCGTACCAGGCGGGCATCGTCCGGTCCGGATAGCCGGGCACCACGTAGGCGCTCGGCTCCACGACCGACTCGACGATGTAGTCCCGCACCGTCTTGGCTTTCCCCCGATAGGACGGATCGGCCAGCCGCTGCCGGCCCGTCGTGCCGAGCGTGAGCGGGGGCCCGACCCGGCCGTCGGCTCCCTTGATGCCGGGAATCGTGTGACAGACCGGGCAGCCGGCCTTGACGAAGAGCTGGTCGAGCGGCTCCTCGCCGGTGACCAGCGGCACCATGGCCTGGGTCAGTTGGGGAAGGCCCCGCGCCGTCTTGGGGATCTCCGTCGGCCGTTGCGGCTTCTTTGCCGACGTCGTCAGTTCTCGAAAGGACCAGAGGGCCGTCAACAGCACGACCCCGACCACGAGGAACACCAGGGCCGTCTGGTTGGAACGGTCCTCCCCATCCTTCTTTGAGACCGGTCCGGACGGTTGCCGGTCCTCGTGCCGGTCGGACTGTTCGCCCAATGACTTCTCCTTCTTCTCGACGAGAGGGGATCGGACGGAGGGATCCGGCTAAGAGGCCCACTTGATCGTACAGCCGATGGCGTAGGTCGTCGGCTCGGCCGGCTCGGCCCCTTCGAGCAGGGCGTCGAGGGCCTCGCGCAGATAGTGGCGCGTCACGGCCCGGGGATTCTGCCAATTGTCGTCGATCTTGCCGGTGTAGGCGAGCCGGCGCCGGCGGTCAAACACGAAGAGCTGCGGCGTGTGGGTGGCGCCGTACGCTCGCGCGACCTCCTGCGAGGCGTCCCGCAGGTAGGGGAAGTTGAACCCCTTCGCCTTCGCGCGCGCGATCATCTCCGGGAAGCCGTCTTCGGGATAGCCCACGTCGTCGTTCGAGTTGACGGCGACCAGTTGCACCCCGCGCGCCGCATAGTCCCGCTGGATCGCCACCAGCCGGTCTTCGTACGCCTGGACGTAGGGACAATGGTTGCACGAGAAGATCACGACGAGGACCGGCTTGTCGGCGAAGCCGGCCAGGCTGGCCGTCCGCCCGTCCACGCCGGAGAGTGAAAAGTCCGGCGCCGGATCACCGATGTGGAGCGGCATGGGAGATCCAAGAGCAAATGGCTGATGGCTGATGGCCAATGGTTGGGCCCCTCTTCTTGTCCTGATTCTCAGGCGTGTGCCATACGCCATTCGCCATAGGCTCTTATCCTACTTCGGCACGTCCATCGCGCAGCGGAACCCGATGGTCCGGTCCTGAAAGTCCGGCTCCGCGGAAAACCGGGCCGTGACGCGGATGTTGCGCGGGGGGTCGTTCCAGCTTCCCCCGCGGAAGACCTTGCGCTCGCCGCTCGGAGGCCCGGTCGGGTTCTCCTTGGGGCTCTTCTGGTAATACTCGCGGTCGTACCAGTCCGCCACCCACTCGGCCGCGTTGCCGGCCATGTGATAGAGCCCGTAGGGGCTCTTCCCGCCGGTCTTCAACCCGTGCCGGATGCTCATCCCCTCCACGCCGCCGGTGACCGCCACGAGTGTGATCGCGTCGCTGACCCAGGCCCCCCGGTTGTAGTCCGCGATGTCCACGAACGGCTGCATGTCCCCCCAGGGATAGCGTCGGCCGTCCGTCCCCCTGGCCCCCTTCTCCCACTCGGCCTCCGTCGGCAGACGCTTGCCGGCCCATTTGCAGTAGGCCTCCGCATCCGTCCAGCTTACCCCCACCACCGGACGGTCCCCGGCCGACGCCAGCGCGTCGTCGTCCCAGGTCGGCGGGAGGGGGTGGCCCGACTCCTTGGAGAATTTCGCGAACCGGGCGATGGTGACCTCGTACTGGTCGATATAGTAGGGCTTCAGAAGCACCTTGTGCTCCGGCGCCTCGTTGTGGCTCCCCTGGTGCCAATCCATGCCCACGTTGTTCGTGCCCATGATGAACTCGCCCTCGGGGATCTGGACCATCGGGGCCTCGTCCTTCCCCATCGGCTTGGCCGCCGGCCCCTGGCCGTTCGGCGGCTCGCCGGCCCCCATGATCAGAAGAGCGGTCAGCAGCAATGCAGCTCCTTGCCCCAGTTGCGTTCGCGTCATGGTGTCCCCTCTGGATTCGGATCTCTAAGGACAGACCCCAGCATGGTTCATCCACGCGGCTTGGGAGGGAGCATGGGCGGAAGAGGGCGGCACGGAAGAAGAACGAAAGAGATTACGAACAGACCAGATTGACGTGCCTGAACCCCCGCCTCCCATCGTCCCCCCGCATCAACCTCGGGAGCAGCCGCCATCGGCCGGGAGGTAACCCAAACGGGATTCGGAAATGGTGGCGTCCCCAACGGGATTTGAACCCGTGTTGCCGGCTTGAAAGGCCGGCGTCCTAGGCCAGGCTAGACGATGGGGACGGTTCCCTGCTCAGTCTTTCAGCGACCGCGCCGCGTCCGCGCGAGCAGGCAAGGCGCGGCGCCGTCCGATGCCGGTCTTACGAACGATCGGGCCGTAGCCCTTCGCTCCGAAAATCAGGAGGCGGACGGGCAATTCACTCGAAGTCCAGGAAAACGCGCGGGATTCTAGCAGATGCCGTCCGGTGAGTCAAACCTTGGGCAGGCGGCTTGCTCCGTGAGCGGGCATCTGGCACCATGTCCTCCCGATCCATCGCCGATCCTGGTTCACGAAGGTCGCCGGCCGTTCTTCAAAAGGAGTTGCCCATGCCCGCCACGGACCACGTACTGGCTGCGAGACGAGACCCGGCCAAGAAACAGAAAAAACTCCCCGAGGAGACAAAAAACTGCCGACCCGCCTCTGCCGGCGGTCGGCGAGGCCATCGCCGACTTTGCCATGATCGAGGAGAGCGACCGGGTCATGGTCTGCCTCTCGGGCGGCAAGGACAGTTACGGCCGGGCGGTCAACCTGGATCAGAAACAGCCGGGCTTCCCCGCCCGGGTCCTGCCAGACTACCTGACGCGGCGCGGCACGTCGTGATCCGCCCCCTGGCCTATGTGAAGGAGGAGGACCTGGCGCGCTATGCGGAGCTGCGGCGGTTCCCGATCATCCCCTGCGACCTCTGCGGCTCGCAGGAGAACCTCAAGCGCAAGGAGGTCAAGGCCCTGCTGCGCGAGTGGGAGCGGCGGTTCCCGGGGAGCGTCGAGAACGTCTTCCGGGCCATGACCGACGTGGTCCCCTCCCACCTGATGGACCGGACCCTGTTCGACTTCGCGTCCCTGCGCGCGACCGGCCAAGCCGACGATGGCCCCCTCCGCTGAGCAAGACGGAGCGCCTCGGTCCAGACAGCCCCTGCTGGCGATCAGCCTGATCGTCGCCGTCATGTTGATCCTGCCCGCCTTCCTCTATTCGATCGCGCCGGAAGAGCCGCTCAAAACAGGGGTGGTGGTCTTCTCGAACGGACGGCACCGGGTGGCCCTCGCCGAGCCGGCCCGCTACCAACGACTGGGTTACGAGACCGCCTGCGTGCTGGAGCCGCACGACCAGTTGCTGATCGTCCAGGGGCTGGGACAGCGGCCGGACGGGACACTCCTCGTCCAAGCCGACGCGAAGAAGAAGCCCGAATTCCCCTTCTGTCCCCCGCAGGCCGAGGTCGTGGTCAAATCCCACCAGGTGGCGCAGAAGGAGAGCCTGTGGAGCCGGGTCAGGCTCGGACTGGCCGGCCTCTTCTCTCGGTAGGTCAGCCCTTCAACTTTTGGGAGAAGAGCTTGCGGAACTTGGCGACCTTGGGAGAGACCACGTAGGCACAGTAGGGCTGGGCCGGATTGCGGGCGAAATAGTCCTGGTGATAGTCCTCGGCCCTGTAGAAGGTCCCGGCCGGGACCACTTCCGTCACGATGGGCTTGTCGAAGACCCGCTCCCTCGCGAGCGACGCGATCACCTCCGTCGCCGCGTCCTTCTGTTCCGGCGAGTGGAAGAAAATCGCCGACCGGTACTGGGTGCCCACGTCGTTCCCCTGTCGGTTCAACTGCGTCGGATCGTGGATCGCGAAGAAGACCTCGAGCAGCTCCCTGTAGGAGACGACCTTGGGATCATAGACGATCCGCACCGCCTCGGCATGGCCGGTCCGGCCCATGCAGACCTGCTCGTACGTCGGGTTGGCGATCTGCCCGCCGATGTAGCCGGAGGCCACCGACTCCACCCCGCGCATCCGGACGTACACCGCCTCCAGACACCAGAAGCACCCGCCGGCCAGCGTGGCGATCTCCTTCCCTGACGGAGCCGCTTGCGCATCAGACATGGGGTTGCCCTCAGAACGTTGGATTATAGAGAAGGGATGAAGGGAATGGAAGGCAATCCCCGCAGCGGGCCTGCTCACTACGGCCAAAAGGCGAGAAACCGATGGTTGCACGCATAGCATTCGAAAGGACGGAAAAAGAACAAGCGGAACAGTTGCTCATCGGGCCGGCATCGCATCCGGAGTCCATAGCGATACCGGCAGACCGGGCAGCGAGCGGTCAACAGGGATATGAGCTTATTCAGCATCAGTCCTCATCCTCCTGGTTCGTCAATATCCTTTGCGCGCGGCAAAGGAAAGGCTGAAGCCGAGGTTCACACCATGTCGTTCACGAAGACCGTCTTGAGCTCCTGGGCCAACTGCTGCAGCGAAACCGGCTTGCTGACCACCCGACATTCGGTCTCTCTGAGAAACTTCTCGACGGCCGCCGCTTGGCTGGCCCCTGTGAGCAGGATCGTCCGTCTGGCGAGGTCCGGCTGGAGCGACACCGCCCGCATGTAGAGGGACGCGCCGTCCATCTTCGGCATGGAAAAGTCCATGATCAGCGCATCGTGCCGGCCACGGCTCAAGGTCTCCAGCGCCTCAAGCCCGCTCGTGGCCCGCGACACCCGGTAACCCAGCCGTTCCAGATAGGTGCCGAGCATCTGCACAATCGCCGGCTCATCATCCACCAGCAGCACGGTATGGTCATCGGCCAAAGGCGAATCCATTCCGGCTGGCTCGGCTGTGCCGGAAGTCTGGCTCCCAAGCTTCCCCTGTGCCGGCGGAAGCCGGAGGATGAACGTCGCGCCCTTCCCGACCTCGCTTGCACAGGTCAGGGTCCCTCCGAGCTCGGAGACGATCCGATGGGCCATGGTCAGGCCGAGGCCTGTCCCCTGACCGACCGGCTTGGTCGTGAAGAAGGGGTCGAAGATCCGGAGCAGGGTCTCGCGGTCCATGCCTGGCCCGTCGTCTGTCACCCGAATCTCCACCCAAGGCGTCCGGAGCTCATGGACGAGCCTGGTGACGAGGCGGAGGGTGCCGCGTCCATGGGCTTCCACCATGGCCTGCCGGGCATTGATGCACAGATTCAGCAGGACTTGGATCAGCTCATTGGAGTCAGCGAGCACGGAAGGCAGCGTCGGATAGAAGTCCGGCTGAACCTCGATCCGATGGAGCTCCAGATCGTTCGCCACGATCGTCAGAGCCTGTTTCACGACGGCGTTGCAGTCGCACAGCCCACGTTGCTTCACGCCGGTCCGGGCCACCCCGAGGAAGCGGTCCACGATCGCCGCGCTTCGTCGGGCGGCTTCCTGGACTTTGAGCATGGCGTCAATGAGGGCGGTGTCTTCTGTGCGCTTCGCCCGGTCCAAGGCCATCTCCACGAACCCGCTGATGATGAACAGCGGATTGTTGAGCTCGTGCGCGACCCCGCCGAGAAGAGTCCCCAGGGACGCCAGCTTCTCGCTCTGCCGGAGCTGCTCCTCGAGCTGCTTGCGCTCGGTCACGTCGAGCAGCACGCCCCGCAGCTTCACGGGACGCCCGTGTTCCACCACCACGGTCGTCTCATCCCTGACCCACTTCACGTGGCCGTCCGCCGCGAGCATGCGGTATTCCAAGGAATGGTTCCGCCCCGCGGCGGTCTCGGTCCTGCACGTCTCGAGCACACGCTCGAGGTCGTCGGGATGGATGAAATCCTTCCACGCCAGCTCGTGGAGCCACTGCTCCGGCCTGTAGCCCAACATCGGTTGAACCTGGGGACTCACGTAGGTGATCCTGAAGTCGGCCGGGTCCGCCTCCCAGACGACCGCCTGGAGGGAGTTGACCAACTCTCGGTACTTCCGTTCCGATTCGGCCAGTTGGGCTTCCGCCCGCTTCCGCTTGGTGATGTCGCGAATGAGTCCGGCGACATATTCCTTTCCGCCGAAGGTCACATAATTGGCCGTCACCTCCACCGGGACGACCTCGCCGGTACTGCGCCGGTGCAGCGTCTCGAACGTACGCGACTTCTCGACTTTGAGCGCCCGCCAGACCTTCTCGCATTCCTCCAGCGTAAAGTTGGGATCCCAATCCGGAACCGACATCCGGAGCAGGGCCTCCGCCGGATACCCGTAGTGCCGGCAGGCCGCCTCGTTCGCGTACACGAAGCGAAACCCTTCCTCCGGGCTCAGCCAATAAATGGGGTCTTGAGTCTGATCAATGACCTGCCTGGCAAAATGCAGCTCGGCCTCCGCCCGTTTCCGTCCGGTGATGTCCTGTGACTGCGCGATCATGGTGAGCGCCTGCCCCGCCGTGTCGCGTACGGCCGAGACGCTCACGGACGCCCAGACCGTGTGGCCGAGCTTGTGCCGGTACCGCTTTTCAATTTGGAGGGACTTCTCCTGGCCGGCCAGCAGTCGCTCGACGGCCCGGTTGTTCCAGTCCAGGTCATCTGGGTGCGTGATGTCCCGGAACGTCATGGCGAGCAACTCGTCTTCGGCATAGCCCACCATATTAGAAAAGGCGCGGTTGGTTCGCAGAAACCGGCCCTTGGGATCGAAGAGCACCATGCCCACCGCCGTCTCTTCGAACGCGCTCCTGAACCGCTCTTCGCTCCCTCTGAGTTCCTCCTCGGCCCTCTTGCGCTCGGTGATGTCGTGGACAAAGGCGTTGAAGACCAAGCGTTCGCCCAACCGAAGAGGGTTAACCGTCAACTCGGCGGGGAATTCGCGCCCGTCCCGGTGCAAAGCGGTCACTTCGATGCGCTTGTTCAGGACCGTGCCTTCCCCGGTCGCGAGAAAGCGGCGAAGGCCCTGTTGGTGCGCGTCGCGGAACCGGGGCGGAATGATCAGCTCCGACAGAGTCTGCCCGATCGCTTCTTCCCTGGTCCAGCCAAAGGTCGCTTCCGCCTGGCGGTTCCAGTCCCTGATCCCCCCATCGGCGTCCATTGAGACGAAGGCATCGTAGGCGGTGTCCACGATCTGACGATACTTGGCCGCGCCTTGAACCAGTGACTCTTCCGCGCGTTTCCGCTCGGTGACGTCTTGGGTAATGCCCATCAGCCTCAGGACCGATCCGTCGGCGCCTTTGATGGGCACGAAGCAGGACGAAAAATGGAGAATGCCCTGGGCCGTGGTCGCCGAAAACTCGAACTCGGAGGCCTGGCCCGCGAAGGCTCGACTCAGCAGTCTGCCGATGCGCTCACGGTCCTCCGGAGCGACGACGTCCAGATAGGCGTGGCCGCGGATTTCCGCTTCATCCTTCACACCCATCATCTTGAGTCCGGCTTGATTCATGGACACCAAGCGGCCGTCCAGGTCTATTTCGTGAATGCAGACCGGGGCGTTCTCGACGAGCAGCCCGTACCGTCGTTCGTTCTCTTGCAACGCATCCCCGGCCCTCTTCCGTTCCGAGCCGAGCGCAGTCGCCTGCTGCTGAAGCTGGCTGACGGCCTTGAGGCGCTCGTCCGGACTGGCCAGTCTGGTGTAGCTCTCGGCGGGGACGACGTGAGCGTGCGCCTGACACACCTCGCGGAAGGGTCCGCTGTCCGCCTCCCGGCCGAATGCGCTCATCGGGTACGCGCAGAACAGCGAGAAGGAATGGCGTTTGCCCAGGCGGTTCCAGAACTCTTCGAGGCGGAGCGCGGCCTCCGGCTTCCCCTCCGCCCAGAGGAGCGCGACCATCTCCCCGAAGGCTCGCACGCGCGGATGCCGGCATTCCGCCCGCGCGACCACGGAACCGACCACCTCGACGAACCGCGTCTCGTCCGGCCCTCCGTCGGCCATGAGCGTCGCCAGGGTCTCGGCCGCATCCAACGCCACGTACTGTCCCCGCTCGATGGCGGCGGCGAGATCCAAGCCCCGCGCCTCCAACCGTTCCGCCAGACTCTCTCGACAGGCCGGCGTCGCGATCACGATGCCGGCTTGCCCCGCTTCGAGGCCCGCGCCGATGAACTGGCTCACCGCCCCGACAAGAAACGCCCGATCCTCGTAGAACTGGACGAAATGCCCGGACTCGGCCAGCTTGCCGAAACGGACTCGCTCATGACCTGCCATGGCAGACTCCCTATCGCGCGGGCGCCTCTCTCCCCAGTTGCCGATCATCTGGTTCCGAAAGAATCTCCCCGATTTCGAGGACCAGTGCCAGCTTCTCCAGGTCCACCGGCTTCGCCAGGACATCCACCGAGCCGAGTCGTAGGGCCTCTTGCAGCAACGCTTCGTCTTGGGAGGCCGTCAGGAACACCACCGAGCTCCGGTACCGCCGCTCCCGCATTGCGCGGCACACCTCGACCCCGTTCATACCCGGCATGTACATGTCCAGGATGACCGCGCTCGGACATTCCTCCGCCATCAGGGCCAGGGCCTCACGCCCGTCCCGAGCCAGCCGCACCCGATACCCGCGCATCATCAGATACCGGCCCAGGAGCAGGCGGATCATCTCTTCGTCGTCCACGACGAGGACGGACCGGTCAGCCTCGCCGTCAAGCTCTTCGTCGGATGCGCCTGGGAGCCCGGCGAGGGCCACCGGCTGCCGCGCAACCCGGTTCACCGCCTCCACCAGAACATGGATCGGCTGACCCTTCTGGAAGTAGCCGGTCGCTCCCAGCGATCGGGCCTGACCGTCGCATGTGCCCAATCCACCACCGGTGACGATCATCACCGCCGCGTCCGGGTCCACGACCCGCATCCGCCTGAGCACCGTCAGCCCGTCCATGTCGGGCATGTGCAGATCCAGGAGCGTGACCCTTGGCGCGTGCCGGCGAAACAGCTCGATCGCTTCGCGCCCGCCGGTGGCGACGAGCACCTGGTACCCCTGCTGCCCCAGGGCGGCCTTCAGCAGATCACAAATCAGCCGATCGTCGTCCACGACCAAGACCGTCGCCATGCGTCCCCCTTAGCCCCCCAGCACCTCGCAAATCTTCCGTTTGAAGGCCGACGGAGTGAACGGCTTGGAGATGAAATGCAGGCCGCTCTCCGGCAGATGGTGATGGTTCAGCACGTGGTCGGTGTAGCCGGACATGTAGAGCACCTTGGTCTCCGGATGCCGCTCCTTGAGGCCCTCGGCCAGGTCTCTCCCGTTCACCGCCGGCATCACCACATCGGTCACGAGCAGGTGGATCGGGGCGGAATGCCGCTGCCCGATCTGCAGCGCCTCGGCCCCGTTCCGAGCAGCCAGGACGGTGTATCCGGCTTCTTGCAGAACCCGGCACGCGAGCGCGCGCAGCGAGTCCTCATCCTCGACCAACAGGATCGTCTCGGCGCCCGGTTGCGCTGCGACCGGGCGGAGATCCTCGGCATCCGGCGCCTCTTCCGGGCCTTCGGCCAGCGGAAAGTAAATTTTGAACACGGTGCCCCGCTCCACGCCGCTTTCGACGACGATGGAGCCCCCGCTTTGCTGCACGATGCCGTACACGGTGGCGAGGCCCAGCCCCGTCCCGCGTCCCTGGGGTTTGGTGGTGAAGAACGGCTCGAACAAGTGGGCTTTGACTTCGGCATCCATCCCGCAGCCCGTATCCCCGACGGCGAGCATCACCGATTGCCCCGATTGGCCGCCGTCCGGCCTGGAGGAGCTGCGCGCGGCCCGTTCGACGTTCGCCGTCTCGATGGTGATCCGGCCGCCGTTCGGCATGGCGTCCCGCGAATTGACGGCCAGGTTCAGCACCACCTGCTCGATCTGACTCGGGTCGGCCTTGATCTTCCACAGTCCGTCTCCCTTGACGGTCACCAGTTCGATGTCCTCCCCGATCAGACGCCGCAGCATGGGTTCCACGTTGCCGACCGCGGCGTTCAGATCCAACAGGACCGGCCGCAGCACCTGGCGGCGGCTGAACGTCAGGAGCTGATTGGTCAGACTCGCGGCCCGTTGTTCGGCCTTCTGGATTTCCCGGATTTCTTCCCGCAGGGGGGCATCTGGACTCAGTTGCTCCAGCAGCATCTCGCAGTATCCCCCGATGACCGTCAGGAGGTTGTTGAAGTCGTGGGCAATGCCGCCGGCCAGCCGGCCCATGGCCTCCATCTTTTGAGACTGGCGCAACTGTCCTTCCAATTCCGCCGCCCGCTGCTGGTGCCGGTAGCTGCCGTACAGGATGCTCGCGGTCTGGGTAAGAAGCTCGATCTTCTCCTGCTCGGTTCCCGTGAACCCGCCCGGGCGATTGGCCAAGCCGATCATGCCCACGACGTCCGCGCCTTGCATGATCGGCACCCCGAGAAAGTGATGCAGGAGAGGATGGCCGGGAGGCAGGCCTCCGGCCCGGGGATCGGCGACCGGCTCATTCGACAGCACCACCTTCCCGGACGTGATCACCCGGCCAAACAGGTTCTCGAAATTGGTGAACTCCAGGTAGCCTTGCTGGCGATAGGTGCGCACGGCGTTGTCGTAGAACTCGCGATTGACCTCACGATCCCATTGAACGCCTTCATGGGCGAGAATCCGCAGAGCCGGCCCTTCCACGACCACCCCGAGGAACCCGTACTCGCTGCTCGTCTGGCGCAAGGCGCTCCTGAGCAGCCTGGCGCTGGCCTCGCGCCAATTTCCGTCCTGCAGGAACCCCAAGATCACGTCGGTGATGGCGTGCAACTGGCCGGTCTTGACCTCCAGCGCTTCCTGCACGCGCTGCCGCTCGATGGCAAGCCCGGCGATCCGCGCGACGTTTTCGATCATGGCCCGTTCCGTCGTGCCAGGGCCGCGGCGTTCGCGAAAATACAGGCAAATCGTGCCCAAGACCCGACCTGTGGTCGCCAGGATCGGGCTCGACCAGCAGGCCCGGATTTCGCATCGCTCTGCCAGATCCCTGAACGCCTCGCACAAGGGGTCGCGCGAGATGTCCGCCACGGTCACCGGCTCGCGGCGGAACGCGGCGGCCCCGCATGCACCCGAACTGGGGCCGATGTCGAGCCCGTCCACCGCCTCCGCGAATTCGCGCGGAAAGCTCGGGGCGGCGGCGAAATGCAGCAGCCGCCCTTGATCGTCCGCCAACAAGACCGAGCACCGGAGTTCCGCGAACTGTTCCTCGAGGGCCTGGATCAGCCGCGTGAGCACCGTCTCCAGGGGGCTTCCCGTCGCGATGAGCTCGAAGGCGGAGTTCAAGGCGATGGCCAATCCCTCGGACTTCACTTGCTCCGTGACGTCCTGCGTCACGCCGACTATCGCGATCGGGCGGCCGGCCCGGTCTTTGACCGCCTCGCCCAGCGTGCGAATCACCCGCACCGTTCGGTTTGGGCGAACGATTCGGGCCTCGTACTCGATGGAACGGCCGTCCTCCAAGGCCCGTTTGACGCAGTTCCGAACCATCTCCCGGTCATCCGGGTGAATCCGGTCGAGCAACGCCTCGGGGGTCGCCCCGAGCTCGCCGGGAAGGACGCCGAAGATCCGGCACAGCTCATCGGACCAGCGAACGGAATCGGCAGCGAGATCCCACTGCCAGGTGCCCAAATGGGCGAGCCGCTGAACTTGGGCGAGCAGCCTGACGAATTCACGCGCCTCAGGCTCCAAAGATGACCCCTCGCGCATATCACCTCCTATTCCGAGCACTTCGACCGACTCACCGTCTCCGCGGGCCCGCCGAACGAAGGTCCAGGAGATCACCCTCGGCTCCCCGACCTTCGGGATCAAAGCCGTTTCCAGGCGGAACGTTTCCCCTTCTCCGGACTGTCCGAGCAGCCGCTCGAACCGCGCCGCCGCGTCGCCCGATCCCATGAGGTCCCACCAATTCCTTCCGATGACCTCGTCGGCCTCGTAGCCGATGAGGCGGGCTGCGGCTTGGTTGGCGAAGGTTGCGGTGCCGTCCGGCAGGAGCCCGCAGATGAGGGGCCGCGGCGCGGCCAGCGCCAGATCCGTCTCATCCATCTCCTTCCGCAGTTCCACGACTGTTTCATTGTGGGCGGCGACGTCCACGATAAATCCGATGATACGAACGGGGAGGCCCTGCTCGTCGTAGTCCACGTGGGCATGATGAAGGACTTCGTCATGAAAGCCGTCGGCACAGCGGAAGCGATAGTCGTCCGACCAGGCGGTCAGGCCGGCGTTGAAGACGGCCTGCAGGCCCTCGAGGACGCGCGTCCTGTCCTGGGGGTGGAGCCGGCTGGCCCAGGAGTCGGTTCCCGGTTCAAGCGCTTCCGGGGAATGCCCGAAGCACAACTGCATCCCTTCCGACCACCAGGCTTCGTCGGCGAGGAGATCCCAGTCGAATGCGACCAGGTTGGCCGCCCGTCCGGCGTGCATGCTTCGCCCGCTTGTCCCGGACCGCCGCATCCGCGTTTCCGGCGGCTCGTGCCGGTGTGGCGCGGGGGCTTCCCCGCCCGAACTCTGAGAAGGGCGAGATGCGGGTTCAACCCGTTCCATCGGTGCCTCGCATGCGATCCGGTCCCCGCCGCACCGAGCCCGTCGCCGGACCCGGACCTGTCCGCCGGCGCGCCTTCAACAGAGAGGAGCTTCCCCCGCGGCGTCATGCTGCGCCAGCTTGAGCAAGGGGGACATCCTCAGAGGGAATCCTCCGCCGACATACCGGAGAAAGGCGGAGAGCTCTGATCGCTCGAAAGCCTGCTCGCGCGTGTCGTGGGACACGGCGACCATGATGCGGACGTCCAACGGGGCTCCGTCGCGGTCTCCCAGCCTCTCAAGCGATTGCCTCTGGATCGCGTCCTCCAAGCGCTTGAGCGCCCACTTGGGCATGAGCTCGACGTGTTCGACCAGCAAGCTGCCGCCCCGCGCCAGTTCGAGTCCCCCTCGCACGCCCTGTGGCACGGCGGGCCAAATGCCGAACGCGGTCCCGAACAGGGCGGAGCCGATCTCCTCCTGGGTCTGGGCCATGCCCCGACAGTCGAAGACGACGAAGGGCCCGCTTGCATAGGAGCTCTGCCGGTGTACCCGTTCCGCCAGTTTCCGCACCAGAGCCGGGTCGTCCCCCTCCAACAGGAGCGGGAGCCCGAAATGATCGGACGAAAACGCCATCCGGCGAAGCCTCATGCTCGGATAGGCGTTTCTCGCTCGATGGGCTCTGCGGTCCCGCCCTCCTTCGCCTGCGCTCTGAAGTCGCTCCGGAGCCGATGATAGAGTCGCCATGTCGGGCCTCCTTCGTTCCACTTGCTCAGGAGAAAAGGGCGCTGCGCCGGACATGAGCAGGCTCCGTGCCGCGGGTTTCCGGCCTCCTGCTCGAACGGGCAAGGCGAGGATTGCCAACCTAACCTGCGGATTTCACTTTGGGATCAGCTAGACTTTTCCTGGCAGGAAGTGGGAGACGGGACGATGTCGTCGTCTGATAGGCGGCCATGGCACAACTTCCATAGGAGAAAATGCCATAGCCCGCAAGGCCGAGCCGGCGCCAAGCCGGGGGATCAGGACTGGGTCGGCATGTGAATCCCGTACTTGAGGATCTTCGTGTAGAGCGTTTTGTAATCCACGCAGAGGCGGCGGGCCGCTTCGGATTTGTTCCAGCCGGTTTCTTTCAGCGTCAGGAGAATGGCCTCCCGCTCCGCCGCCTCGACCGCCTTCCTGCGGATCTCCGACAGAGACCTCCCTCCCCGACCCTCCCGCGGCGCCGACTTGATCTCTGCATGCTCTCGGATCTGGGTCGGCAGGTGCTCCGGCTCCACGACTCGATCCGCCAGAATCACGGACGCCTGCATGCAGTTCTCGAGCTCCCGCACGTTGCCCGGCCAGGGGTAGGACTCCAGCAGCTCCATCGCGGCCGGACTGATTCCGCGAACCGGCTTCTTGTAGGACCTGGCGGCCAGCAGCAGGAAATAGTGGGCGAGGAGGGGGATGTCCCCTTTTCGCTTGGCCAGAGGCGGAACGGTCAGGATCACCGTGTTGAGCCGGTGATACAGATCCATGCGAAACCGGCCGTCGGCCACTAGTGCGTCCAGGTTCTCGTTGGTCGCGGAGACGATGCGGACGTCCACCGTGACGGCCCCTCGCCCTCCCAGCCGCTCCACCGACTTCGACTGCAGCACCCGAAGCAGCTTGGGCTGGATGTGCAGGGGGATGTTCCCGAGCTCGTCAATGAAGAGCGTCCCCCCATGAGCCTGTTCCAACCTGCCCACCTTCCCCTGGACGGCTCCGGTGAAGGCGCCCTTCTCGTATCCGAAAAGCTCGGCTTCGATCAGCGTCTCGGGCAGCGCGCTGCAATCTATGGGCACGAACGGCCCCTTGCGCCGCTCGCTGAGACCATGGATCGCCTTGGCGACCAGGTCCTTGCCCGTTCCGTTTTCTCCCGTAATCAGCACCGGCACCTCGAACGGGGCCACTTGCTTCATTTTCTCGATCAATTGCTGCATCTGTTGGCTCGTGCCGACCAGGTCCCGCAGCCTGAACGGCTTCACCGCGGCGCTGGTGAGCTCCTCGACCTCGGCGGTCAGTTCGTGAAATTGCAGGCAGTTGCGGACGATCACCTTCAATTTGTCCAGCACGATGGGCTTGGTCAAGTAGTCGTACGCCCCGTTATCCACCGCTTCCAGGGCATCATCCTTCGTGCCATAGCCCGTCAAGACGATCACCCGGTTTCCGCCCAATTCCGGCCCGAAGAATTGCTTGAGCAGATCGAGGCCGTTCCCGTCCGGCAGCCGGACGTCCAGCAGGACGAGGTCCGGGCGCTGCCGCCTCAACAGCGTGACTGCGTCCTTGGCGTTGTTGCACGCGATCGGTTGGTACCCCTCCTCGCCGAGGAATTCCTCGATCAGGTCCGCAATGTCGCGTTCATCGTCAACGATGAGAATCCGCTCTTTGGCCATCATCCACTCCGGTCATGTTCCGAGCATCCGATTGTGCGAAAAGCGCGCGGTTCGGAGAGACGTTCTGGGCACCGACAATTGCTCCCTCATCTGACGTAAACCACGCCGGGCAGGTCCTTGAGATCGGCATCGCTCGTTGTCACCTCGGCTCCTTGGTCCTGGGCTGTCGCGACATGTATAGCCTTTTTCTAGCAATATTCACTCAAGCGAACTCAGCGGTACACGTCTTTCCTGTGCTCGATTGACAGCACATCCAGCCATTCAGAGCCGGCCCGCCGGTAGAGAACCCGATAGGGCCACACGCGATAGGACCAGACCCTCTCTTTCTGAAACCTTCCTTTCAGCGGCTTCCCTTCCAGTGGGTTCGCGGCCAGATAACGTAAAGCCTCTTTAATCTTCTCTCGTGTCCCTGCGACAAACGTCTCCAGATCCTTTTGCGCCTGGGGGGTGAGACGGACCTGTCTCACTGATCTTCCCCAAAGACGTCCTTGAACGAGCGAAACTTACCGGCCTTGGCCTCCCTGAGCCCCTGTTCTAGGGCCTTGACCGCCTTGGGGTTCGCCATGAACTCCAACGTTTCCATCCAGCTCTCAAACTCCTGGGCACTCATCACCACGGCCTTTGGCGCACCGTTCTTGGTCACGACGAACCGCTCCGAGAGCCGGTCGGCTTTGTCCACGAGTTCAGAGAACCGATCGCGGGCCTCCTTAAGTGGAATCGTCTTGGTCATTGTTCTCCCTCCGTGACCATGAGTGTACAGAATTCTGGCGACTTCCTCAAGGGTCGGGCTGAGTCCTCGTTCAAGGCCCGCCAGTTCTCTTCGCGGCACTGGCGCAGCGAGGCGTGGACTTGTACAAGGTGCAGCGGCTGCTTGGGCACAAGACCGGCGTGATGACGCAACGCTGCGCGCACCATTCGCCGGAAAGCCTGGGGGATGGAGTGAGGGTGCTGAAAGACCCGCGACCGGGGCCGGTTATCACAAATTTAGCACAATGGGCCGGCCCGAGGGGCCTTGGGACCGAGAGGAGTCTCGGAGCCCATTGATGGAATTGGTGAGCCGGCTGGGGATCGAACCCAGGACCCTCGCCTTAAAAGGGCGATGCTCTACCATCTGAGCTACCGGCTCGTTCTTAGGGACGTCGTTCGTCACTCGTCATGCGTGAAGCGCAAGGAGCAGGCAGTATCCTACCATTAACGATTGGCGAATGACGAGTGACGATTGACCCGCCTCAGCGGCGGCTGCGGCGACGGGTCGGCTTCATCGGGTTCCGGAGGACGATCGTGTCCCGGCGCTTGGAGCCGGTGGAAATGATGTCGATGCGGCAGCCAGCCAGCTCTTCGACCCGGTCGAGGTACCGTTTGGCCTCACGCGGCAGGGCCTTGTAGGCGGTGATGCCGGTGGTCGCCGTGCTCCAGCCGGGCAGAGTCTCGTACACCGGCTCGCACTCCGTGAGCACCTGGATGTCCGCAGGCATCTCCCTGTACAGCCGCCCCCCGTGCTTGTAGCCGGTGCAGAGCTTGAGCTCCTTGCAGCCGTCCAGTACGTCCAGCTTCGTGACCGCCAGCGAGTCCAGGCCGTTCACCCGCGTCGCGTAGCGGACGACCACGCCGTCGAACCAGCCGCAGCGCCGCGGCCGGCCGGTGGTCGCACCGAATTCTTTGCCCCGCTCCTGGAGGCCGCCCCCGACCTGGTCGTTCAATTCGGTCGGGAACGGGCCGCTCCCCACCCGGGTCGTGTAGGCCTTGGCCACGCCCATGACCGCATCAATCTTGGTGGGCCCGACGCCGGTGCCCGTGCAGGCGCCGCCGGCCGCAGCGCTGGAGGAGGTCACGTAGGGATAGGTCCCGAAATCCACGTCCAGGTGGGTGCCCTGAGCCCCCTCGAACAGCACGTCCTTGCCCCGGTCAACCGCCTGGTTGAGGAGCAGCGCGGCGTCGCCGATGTAGCCCTTGAGCCGCTCCGCATAGCCCATGTACTGTTGGTAGACCTTCTCCAGCTCGAACCCGCCGGCCTGATAGAGCCGCGCTAGGAAGCAGTTCATCTCGGCCAGGTTCTCCTCGAGCTTCCGCCGGAAGAGCGGGGGGTTCAGCAGGTCGCCGACGCGAATCCCGATGCGGGCCATCTTGTCCGCATAGCTGGGCCCGATCCCCCGGCCCGTCGTGCCGATGCGCCGCGAGCCCTTGGACTGCTCGCTCGCCTTCTCGATGGCCTTGTGGTACGGCAGGATCAGGTGGGCGCGCTGGCTGATGACGAAGTTCTTCCCAATCCGCACCCCCTTGGCTTGGAGCCGGTCCATCTCCTCGATCAGGGAGCCGGGGTCCACGACCACGCCGTTGCCGATCACGCAGAGCTTGCCTCGGTAGAGGATGCCGGAGGGGATCAGGTGAAAGACGAAGGTGTCGCTATCGTTGACCACCGTGTGGCCGGCGTTGGAGCCGCCCTGGAAGCGCACGACCACGTCGGCGTCGCGGGCGAGGATGTCCACGATCTTCCCCTTGCCCTCGTCGCCCCACTGGGTCCCGATGATGATGAGGTTCGGCATGATTGGTCCCGATTCTGTCCAAAAAAAGAGCCCTGACCGCGCAGATCAGAGCTTCATGCGGCCCAATCCTATGATGCCCCCCACCGCTTGTCAAGCCGGCGCAAAAGCGCGGGTGCGGGGCGAGAGGCGCGAGGTGCTAAGGGGCTAGCAGAGAGATGTCCTCGTGCCTCTTGCCCCGAACCTCTGGCCTGGCGCGGCTGCGGTAGAGAGCCGCGCCTTGACTGCCTCCAGACCCCGTGGTAGCATGCGCCCGGACTTAGCGGTAGTTGTCTTTCGACAACTCATCACTCAGCATTCATCACTCATCAGCGGGCTAGGTGGGGCTGTGGCGCAGTTGGGAGCGCGCGTGAATGGCATTCACGAGGTCGCCGGTTCAATCCCGGCCAGCTCCACCAAACCTTTGGCAGGCGAGAGGCGCGAGGTGAGCGGCTAGAGGGAAGAACGTTCTCGCAACTGGATGGTCCCTATCGGCCTCGTGTCCGACCCTCACTTTTCCGATTCTTCGCTCTTCTACCCCTAGCCTCTAACCCCGCACCCCTCGCCTTGTAGAGCCATGCTCCAAATCGAATCGGTCAACAAACAGTTCGCGAACAAGGTCCTGCTGACCGAGGCCTCGGCTCACCTGCGGCCCGGCTCGCGCGTGGGCCTCGTCGGGCCCAACGGCTCCGGCAAGACCACTTTGATGCGGATGATCCTCGGGGAGGAGTCTCCCGACAAGGGCCGGATTCGCAAACGCCCGCATCTCCGCCTGGGCTACCTGCCCCAGGAATTGGAAGTCCTGTCTGGCAAGACGGTCCTGGACGCGGCCCACCGCGACCAGTACCCGGAACACGAGGCCAAGCGCATCCTCTCCGGCCTGGGCTTCGGGGAGGCGGACTTTCCCCGGCCGGTGGAGACCCTCTCGGGCGGCTACCGGATGCGGGTGGCACTCGCGCACCTGCTCCTCTCCAACCCCGACGTGCTGATGCTGGACGAGCCGACCAACCACCTGGACAAGGCCACCCAGCGGTGGTTCGAGCAGTTCCTGCTCCAGTCCGGCATGACGATCCTGGTGATCAGCCACGACACGGCCTTCCTGGACCGGATCGCGACGCACGTCTGGGAGCTCCGCCACCACCGGATCCAGGAGTACCGGGGCAACTATTCCACGTTCCTCGAGCAGCGGGCCGAGCGGGACGCCCACCTGGAGGCGGCGGCCAAGCGGCAGACCAAGGAGATCGCGCGCGTCCAGAAGTTCATTGACCGGTTCCGCTACCAGGCGAACAAGGCCAGCCAGGTCCAGTCCCGGATCAAGCAACTCGAAAAGGTCAAGCGCATCGAGCTGGCCCGGGACCCGAAGCGGGTGCGGTTCAAGTTCCCCATGCCGCCGGCCAGCGGGCGGCAGGTCCTGGAGCTGCGCGGCGTCGCGAAGAGCTACGGCTCGACCGTGGTCTACACCGACCTGGACTTCTCCGTGGAGCGGGGCCAGCGGGTGGCGCTGGTCGGCGAGAACGGGGCCGGGAAGAGCACGCTGCTCAAGATGCTGGCCGGCGTGTTGCCGTTCGAAAAAGGCGCCAGGACCCTGGGGCACGGGGCGACCCTGCACTATTTCGCGCAGCACCAGGCCGAGACGCTGAACCCCGAGCACACGATCCTGGACTCGCTCGGCGAGGTGTCCAAGCAGGCGGAGATGAACTTCCTGCGCGGGATCGCCGGCGCGTTCCTCTTCTCCGGGCCGGATCAGAAGAAGCCGATCAAGGCCCTCAGCGGCGGGGAGCGCAACCGCGTCGCCCTCGCCCGCATGCTCGTGGAGCCGGCGAACACGCTCCTGCTCGACGAGCCGACCAACCACCTGGACCCGGCCTCGGTGGACGTGCTCACGGACGCGCTGACCGACTTCCCCGGCACGATCGTCTTCATCTCCCACGACCCGACCTTCCTCGCCCGCATCGCCACCCGCGTGGTGGAGATCGAGGACGGCCAGGCCAGGGACTACCTGGGCGACTACGAATACTACCTCTGGAAGAAGGCGCAGGAAATGGAGCCCATCAAGGAAGCGACCGACGAGCTGGGCCGGGGCCGGCAGGCTCCTCCGAAGGCGGCGAAGGCGGGCGGCGGCGCGCTTCCGGTCCCGCCTCCCCCCAAGTCCAAGGCCGCGGACCGGCGCGAGCTGTCCAAGAGCCAGGCCCGGCTGGAAAAGCAGGTCGCCAGGGCCGAGGCCGACATCGCCGACTTGGAGGCCCGCATCAAGGCCAGGGATCAGGAGCTGGCCGACCCGACCCTCTACCAGGATTTCGCCCGGTGGCACCGCCTGCACGAGGAACAGGAACGGTGGAAGAAGGAACTGGACCGGCTCACGGGCAAGTGGGGCGACCTGTCCCGCGAGCTGGAGGACGTGACGAAGAAACTGAGCCCCTCAGCCGGCTGACCGGCGTTACTTCTTCTCAGGTCCTTTGGGCCGGTAGTACCGTTTACCTTTCAACGGCTCCGGCAGATGCGTCTGCTCCCCCTTCGCTCTCGGATCCTCGTGCACGTACCGGTAGCCCTTCCCGTAGCCCAGGTCCCGCATCAGCGACGTGACCGCGTTTCGCAGGTGCAGCGGTACGCCCAGGTTCCCCAGATCCTTCGCGTCTTTGAGCGCCTCCAGCAGCCCGACGTAGGAGGCGTTGTCCTTGGGTCTGGTGGCCAGGTAGGTGGTGCCCTGCGCGAGGTTGATCTGCGCCTCCGGCAGGCCCACGAACTCCACCGCGTGGAACACCGCGGTCGCCACGAGCAGGGCCAGGGGATCGGCATTCCCGACGTCCTCCGAGGCGAAGATCACCATGCGCCGGGCGATGAACCGGGGATCCTCGCCCCCCTCCAGCATCCGGGCCAGCCAGTAGAGGGCCCCGTCCGGGTCCGAGTCCCGCAGGCTCTTGATGTAGGCCGAGATCAGGTTGTAATGCTCCTCCCCCGCCCGATCGTACCGGAGCGCCTTCTTGAGCAGCGCCGCGTCCAGCGCCTGCTCGTCAACCCGCACGCGACCGTCCTGGCCCGGCGGCGTCTGGGTCACGACGAACTCCAGCACGGTGAGCGCGGTGCGGGCGTCCCCGTTCCCGAACCCGACCAGGCGGCGGCGGGCTTCCGGCGAGAGCTCCGCCTTGAACTGGCCCAGCCCCCGCTCGGCGTCGGCCAGGGCCCGGTCCAGGATCAGGCCGAGGGCCTCGTCGGAGAGCGGCTGCAGCACCACGACCAGGGAGCGGGACAGGAGCGGGGCGATGACCTCGAACGAGGGGTTCTCGGTGGTGGCGCCCAGGAGGATGACCGTGCCCCGCTCGACGTGGGGCAGGAAGGCGTCCTGCTGCGCCTTGTTGAACCGGTGGATCTCGTCCACGAAGAGGATCGTGCGCCGCCGGTGGAGCGTCCGCCGCTTCTCCGCCTCCTTGATGATCTTTCGCAGCTCCGGAATGCCGCTCGTCACGGCAGAGAAGAACACGAACTCGGCCTTGGTGTGGCGGGCGATGAGGCGGGCGAGGGTGGTCTTGCCGGAGCCGGGCGGCCCCCAGAGGATCACCGAGGAGAGGGTGTCGGCCTCGATCGCCCGCCGCAGCGGCCGGCCCGGCGCGACGATCTCCTCCTGGCCCAGAAACTCGGAAAAGTCCCGCGGCCGCATCCGCTCGGCCAGGGGCGCGAAGCCGTCCCGATCGTCCGGCTCCGGCTCGAACAGGTCCAGGGCTTCGTCCTGATCCTCGCGCATGGCGGCCTCACGGAAATGGCGCGCCCATTGTATACGCAAGCGCGGGAGCGCCGCAAACGAGCCGGCGTTGACGTGATCCGCGGCCCTGTGTTAGCAGAAGCGCGACACCCGAGCAGGAAGGAGGCTCCCGTGCGCGCACAGATCAACGGCATCACCCTGGCCTACGACGACCGGGGAACGGGCCTGCCCCTGGTCTTCCTCCACGCCTTCCCCTTCAACCGGACCATGTGGGAGCCCCAGCTCAAGGGACTCTCGGACCGGTTCCGGGTCGTCACGGTGGACCTGCGCGGCCACGGGGAGTCCGACGCGCCCCTCTGGCACTACACGATGGACCAGTTCGCCGACGACGTGAAGGGACTCCTGGACCATCTGGCCGTCGAGCAGGCGGTCCTGGCCGGTCTCTCCATGGGCGGATACCTGGGCTTCGCCTTCTATCGGAAGTATCCGGAGCGGATCAAGGCCCTGGTGTTCGCGGACACGAGGGCCGAAGCGGACAAGCCGGAGACGGTGGCCTGGCGGTTCAACCTGGCGCAGAGGGTGTACAAGGAGGGGGCCAAGGCCGTGGCCGACGAGATGGGACCGAAGCTGCTCTCTCCCAAGACCTACCAGACGAAGCCGGACCTCGTGGCGCTCGTGCGGGCCATCAGCTTGAGCACGCCGACAAGCGGGGCACTGGGGGATCTGATGGCGCTCGCGGAGCGGCCGGACTCGACTCCACTCCTCGGACGGATCGCCTGTCCGACCCTGGTGCTCGTCGGACAGGACGACGCGCTCACGACGGTGGAGGAGAACCGGCGGATCGCCGAGAGGATCAGGGGGGCCCGCTTCGAGGTCATCCCCGCAGCCGGCCATCTGAGCAACCTGGAGCAGCCCGAGACCTTCAACCGGGCGGTGCGATCGTTCCTGGAGACGATCGCACCGCCGGGCATGAGGCTAGAGGCGCGGGGCTCGGGGTAAGAGAAGAGGACCCCGCCCCTTCGCCTTGAGCCCCGCGCCCCGTGCCGTTTTCGTTCTGTCAATCGGAGTCGCCGGCACCGCCGCGTCGGATCAAGCGGAGAAACTCCTCGCGGGTCTGCTGCTGGGTCCGGAACGCGCCGAGCATGGAGCTGGTCACGGCTACCGTGTTCTGCTTTTCCACCCCCCGCATCATCATGCAGAGGTGGCGGGCTTCCATCACCACCCCCACTCCCTCCGGATGGAGCTTCTCCTGAAGGGCTTCCGCGATCTGGACGGTCAGCCGCTCCTGCACCTGCAACCGCCGGCTGAACATGTCCACCACCCGCGGAATCTTGCTCAAGCCGACCACGCGCTTCCTGGGCAGATACCCGACGTGGCAGCGGCCGAAAAATGGCAGGAGATGATGCTCGCAGAGCGAAAAAAAGTCAATGTCCTTCACGATCACCATCTCGTCATATTCAAGCGGAAAGAGGGCCCCGTTCAGGAGGTGATCGAGGTTCTGCTGGTACCCCTGGGTCATGAACCGGAGAGCCTTCTCCACCCGGTCCGGCGTTCTCAGCAGGCCGTTGCGCTTGGGGTCCTCGCCGAGCAGCACCAGCAGCCGCGACACCAGATCCCTGATGTCGCGGACATCGGAAAGCCGCCCGTTGACGATGACCGAGTCCTTCTCCCTGACCGGCTTCTTCCTCATCGGCTTCCTTCAGCCGGCCCGGTGGCAGGGCCGGCATATTCGAAGTAGTTGTCGCGGGTCTCGACGATCCCGACCTTCTCCAGCAGGCACCCGGGAACCAGTCCGCGAACCGGCTCGGCCAGCAGGTCCCAGATGAAGAGCGCCAGATTCTCGCCGGTCGTCGGCCGCTTGGAGAGCTCCGGGTCGTGGTTCAGGTCCCGGTGGTCGAAGCGGGCGACCACGGTCTCCCGGACGAGCCGGTCCAACGCGGCCGCGTCCGCCGCGCGCCCGGTCCTCGGATCAATCGGGCCCCGCACGGTCACGAGCACGACGTAGTTGTGCCCGTGCCCGTTCGGGTTGTTGCACTTGCCGAAGGCGGCCCGGTTCTCCTCCGGGGTCAATTCGTCCGTATGGAGGCGGTGCGCCGCGGCGAACCGGTACTGTCTGGTCAGGCTGGCGGTTTCCATGATCGAATCGCGCTTCGGCGACCAGCGCTCAGCCGGCGGCGAAGAAACCAAAAAGAGAAAAGCCGGAATTGCATCCCCCAGGGAAGCGCAACCCGGCTTTCTCCGCCTTCTCTTCGCACTGCGACGGCTGCGTGCTGACCGCGCTCCTTACGCGCTGAAGGAGCTGCCGCAGCCGCAGGTGGTCTTGGCCTGCGGATTCTTGATCGCGAAGCCCGACCCCTGCACGCTGTCCACGTAGTCCACCTCGGCGCCGCTGAGCAGCGGGGCGCTCTGGGAGTCCAGGATCACCTGCACCCCGTCCTTCTGGATGACCGTGTCGTCGTCGCCGACCTTGCTCTCGAAGGCCATGCCGTATTGGTAGCCGTGGCAGCCGCCGCCGCGCACGTAGATGCGCAGGCCGACCACGTCCTTTTCTTCCTGCATGAGTTCCTTGATCTTGGCTTCCGCCACCGGCGTAATCGTGATCATGTCCTCCCCCCTATCAAATGAGCCTGACGGCTCCGTTGCTGTTTATCCTACACCACAGGATTGGCTCTTCACCACCCCGCCCTGATTGCCCGAGGCCGGGGGCTCCCACTTCTTCTCCGGCACCCGCACCACCACGTCGCCGCGGATCCGCGCCTGGCAGCCCAGCCGGTGCCACGGCGCCGTAAGCGCCTCCCGGTCCAGCAGGTCCTGCTCGTCGAACTCGATGTCCGAGAGGTGCTCCCCGCCCTCCTGCACCTCCACCCGGCAGGTCGTGCAGGAGGCGTTCCCCCCGCAATCGTGGTTCAGCGGAAACCCGAGCGCCTGCGCCGCCTCAAGCAGCGACAGGTTCTCCGGCACTTCCCCGCTCTTGCCTTCCGGATGCAGAAACGTGACCCGCGGCATAGCGTCACTGCTCGTCGCTGTCAGCTCACGGCTTCCGCTCCGGTCGCTGCGACGGCCGGGGCGGGACGATACGGACAGCGTTTGAGCGCGATGTGCTCCTCGAACTCGTGCCGGAAGAGCTTCAGGCTGCTCTGGACGAGCACGGCCGCTCCGGTGACCAGCGTGCAGTAGCCGGTGCCCTTCACGAACCCGCACAGTTGCAGGAGGCTGTCCAGGTCCTTCTGAGCCCCCTCTCCGTTTTCGATCTTGGCGACCAGCGTCGCCAGGTTGATCGTGCCCATCCGGCAGGGCGGGCACTGTCCGCAGCTCTCGTTCTTGAAGAAGGTGGAGAACTTCAGGGTCTGGGCGACCATGCAGGTGGCGTCGTCCACGACGATGACGCCCGCCGAGCCCAGGCCGGTGCCCGCCTTCTTGAGCGCGTCGAAGTCCATGGGCAGGTCGAGCTGGTCCGCCGTGACCATCGAGAAGGCCGGGCCTCCCGGAAAAACCGCCTTCACCTTCCGCCCGCCCGGCACCCCGCCCCCATAGTCCTCGATCAGCCGGCGCAGGGGGGTGCCCAGCGGCATCTCGTAGACGCCGGGCCGGCTCACGGCTCCGCTCAGGGAGAAGAGCATCGTCCCCGGGCACTTCTCCGTGCCGACCTGGGCGAACCAACCGGCCCCCTTCAGCAGGATGCGGGGAATGTTGCAAAGGGTCTCCACGTTGTTGACCAGCGTGGGCTTGCCGTAGAGCCCGAAGTCGGTCGGATAGAAGGGCGGCTTCTGCCTGGGCATGGCCGGCCGGCCCTGCATGGATTCGAGCATCGCGGTCTCCTCGCCGGCCACGTAGCTCCCGTGCCCCTCGAACAGCTCGAGGTCCAGGTCCACGCCGGTCCCGAGGATGTTCTTGCCCAGGAACCCCTTGGCCCTGGCCTGCTCGACGGCCCGCTTGAGGTTCTGCCGCTCTTCCTCGTATTCGTGGTTGACGTAGATGAAGGAGGCCTTGGCCTGAACCGTGTGGGCGGCGATCAGGCAGCCCTCCAGCAGTTGATGCGGGTAGTGCTTGAGCAGGTACCGGTCCTTGAACGTGCCCGGCTCGTGCTCGCCCGCGTTGCAGACGAAGTACCGCTCCTTGATCCGGTGGTTCAGGACCTTGTCCCACTTCGTGCCAGTCGGAAAGCCGGCCCCGCCGCGGCCCCTCAGGCCGGAGCGCTTGATCTCCCCGACGATGTCCTCCCGGCTCAATTCCTTGACGCACTTGCGCCAGGCCTCGTAGCCCCCCACGCGCAGGTAGGGCTCGATCTCCCAGGGAGATCCCTCCAGCTTCTGTAACAATCTCGGCTCTTGGGTCGCGGTCACGGATCGAGCCCTTTTCCGATGAAGATCGCTAACTATACGGCCCGCCTTCTCGGTCCGTCAAGCCGAAAGAGCCGAAAATGGGCCAGATTCTCAACCGGTTAGGGCTTGCGGCCTAACCCGGCGAGCCTTCCTGGGTCCTTCAGACCATGACGGGGCGGGAGGAGACAGAGCGAGAGAGGACCGGCTGGCCCCTCCCCGATGTGGGAGGGGCCAGCCGGTTTGAGTAAGTGCTATTTCAAGTGGCTGCCGGCTCCCATGAAGAACAGCATCGGGATCGACAGCAGGAAATTGGTGCGCGAGGCGAGCAGCGCGGTCCGCCCCCAGGCCGCCATCTCGGGCGGCGCGGGCGTCCCGTCCTTGGCCGTCCTCTCGACCGCCGCGATGATCTTCTTCTGGTTCGGCCAGATGATCGCGTGCACGTTGACCATCATGATCAGCCCCAGCAGCCCGCCGATGCCCACGGCGATCGCGCCGGTCCCGCCCTTGGAGTAGAGGTAGAAATAGAGGGCGAGGCCCGCCAGCACCGTCACGGTCGCCCCGTGCCGGAACCAGTTCAGCGCGCTCGGCATCAGCCTGGGGATCACGACGTTCTTGGTCGGCCCGTCGAGGCTCTTGAGGAACGCGGCGTTGATCAGGTTGAAGAAATACAGCAGTCCGATCCAGGTGATGCCCGCCAGGAAGTGGACCCAGCGCAGGAGCATCCCCACCCAATCTGTATCGGTCGTGCCGGCGAGCGCCGTGAACAGGACGGCCAGCACGATGGCCAGCGCGAATCCTGCTCCCATGGTCTGGAAGGGATCTTCGAGGAATTTCATCGGCTCCCCCTCTCCGGTTGACGGCTCAGGTTAATTGCTAGGTGCAAGTCTCTACCGCAGCGGCGACCGACTTGTCAAGAGAGCCGCGGCTGCCTCGGGCCGCCCGTCAGCGGGCCGGCATCCGGTCCACGGCGTCGCACAGCTCTTTCACCGCCTTGGCCGACTGGGCCAGCGCGGCCCGCTCCTCCGGCGCCAGCTCGTACTCGACGATCTGCTCCGCCCCGCTGCGCCCCAACTTCACCGGCACGCCGACCACGACGTCCCGCAGGCCGTACTCCCCCTCGCAGAGCACGGCGCAGGGAAGAATCCGCTTCTGGTCCTTCAGGATCGCTTCGACCATTTCGACCGCGGAGGCGGACGGCGCATAGTAGGCGCTGCCGGTCTTGAGGTGGTTCACGATCTCCGCCCCTCCGTCCCTGGTCCGCTTGATCAGCGCTTCCAGCCGATCCTTCGGCAGCCATTCGGACAGCGGCCGGCCGGCCACGGTCGTGTACCGGAGCAGCGGCACCATGGAGTCCCCGTGTCCGCCCAGCACCATCGCCTGCACGTCCCGGACCGAGACCTTCAGCTCATCCGCGACGAAGGCCCGCAGCCTGGCGGAATCCAGCACGCCCGCCATGCCGAGCACCCGCCCCTTGGGGAAGCGGCTCACCTTCCGCGCCACGTGCACCATCACGTCCAGGGGATTCGTCACCATGAGCAGGATCGCCTCCGGCGACCGGGCGGCCAGCTCCCTCACCACCCCCTCGACGATGCGCGCGTTGGTCGCCAGCAGCTCGTCCCGACTCATCCCCGGCTTGCGCGGCACTCCCGAGGTCACGACGGCGACGGCCGAGCCGGCCGTCTCGTCGTAGCCGTTCGTCCCGACCAGGCGCGAGTCGTACCCGCAGATCGGCCCCGCCTGGGCCAGGTCCAGCGCCTTGCCCTGCGGGACTCCCTCGACGATGTCCACCAGCACGATGTCGTAACAGTCCTTCTCCGCCAGCCGCTGCGCGACCGTGCCGCCGACGTTGCCGGCTCCCACCACCGTCACCTTGGGTCTTGCCATGCAGCGCTCCTTGCGTCGCTGTGTGAGTCAGCGACCCGTGGTCGGAGGTCAGGGGTCAGTGAAAGACCTTCGGGGCTCACTGACCACCGACCACTGACCACCTCCGCGTTAGTGTTCCTCGTGTCCGGTCCAGCCCGCGACCTTGAAGTTGATCGTGCAGACGAAGTTCTCGCCGTCGTAGAAATTGACCTTGATCTTCTTTTTCCCGTAGGTCTTCGCCAGAAACTCCTCCGGATGGTCGATCAGCTCCTGGTACATCCCCGGTCCGTAGGTGCCCAGCTCGGTGAAGCTGACGATCATGCCGGCCTTGACCTCCTCGAGGATCTTGACCGTACAGCGCGGGAAGACTTCCCAGAACTTGGCCCTGATCGCCTCGGCCGTGGGCTCCGGCCGCTCCTCGCCCGGCTTCACGTCCCGGTTGGCGAACTTGGCCAGCCGCCGCACGTAGGGGTACTGGTGCCCCGTGAACAGTTTGTAAAGCCACCCAGGGACCGTGGGGCTCTCTGACTGGTCTGCCACTTCCCGCTCCATCCTCAGTTTCCCGGCGCGGGGCGTGAGGCAAGGGGCCTTTCGGAAGCCCGTTCCGTTTCATGCCTCTCGCCTCTCGCCTCGAACCGCTCGCCAGCGCCTCACGTCGTGAGGCGCTGGTACATCCGCGGCAGGCGCGCCGGCAGGTCGGCGATCCGGTCCACGACCAGGAACCGCACGTCGCCGTACATCCGCCTCAGATAGTCGTCCGCTTCCCGGTCCACGGTGATGCAGAAGGGCTCGATGCCGGCCATGCGGGCCTCCCACAGCGCCATCTTCGTATCCTCCAGCGAATATTCGTCCGCGTACCGGTCGTCCAGCGGGCGTCCGTCGCTGATCAAGACCAGCAGCCTCACCCGCGCCGCGCGGGCCGCAAGCCGGCGCGCCGCGTGACGGATGGCGGCCCCGTCCCGGTTCTGCTGCAGCGGCGCCAGCGCGTCCACCCGCAGCGCGGCCCGCCCCCCCGCCGGCTCGTCGAAGTCCTTCACGACGACGAAATCCACCTGCCGGCGCCCTTGGCCGGAATAGCCGAAGACGGCATACTGATCGCCGACCGCGTCCAGCGCGGCGCTCAGCAGCACCAGCCCCTCCTTCTCCACGTCAATCACCCGGCGGGTTCGATCCCCCTGCGACTCGATCTGCCGGCTGGTGGAGCCGCTGAGGTCCACGAGAAAGGCTGCGACCACGTCCCGCTCCCGCTTCTCGTGCCGCACGTAGATCCGGTCGGAGGGCTCGGCACCGGCCGCAAGGTCGGAGAAGCGGCGGACCATGGCGTCCAGGTCCAGCTCGTCCCCATCCGTCTGCCCGTGGACCCGGCGCAGGCCCGGCTGGCGCAGCGCTTCGAAATAGCGGCGCAGGAGCCGGACCTCCGGTCCGTGGAGGGCCAGCGTCGCGTCCACGAAGTCCGCGGACCCCTCCGGTGCCACCCGCTCGACCACCCGGCACCAGCCGGACCGGTAATCCTGGAGCAGCCCGTCCCACTCGTCATAGAGGAACGCTCCGCCACGGGCCCTGCCGGTCCCGGCCGGCTCGCGCCGATCCTCCTCAAGCGCCAGCACCCGATCGAGACCGGAACCGGTCATCGCGCGGGGGACGGGCAGGTCCCCGGTCACGTCGCCGGGCCGATGGCCGGAGCCAGGAGCCCGCCCGCCGCCCGCCCCGGCCCCTTCCGGTTGGGCCGGCTCCGGCGCGAGCCCGGCCTTCGCGTCGTCTTGGACTTGGGGCTCGCCACCGCTTCGATCCCGAACCAACTCGGGATCCATCGCGCCCCGATAGGCCCAGTTCGTCACCGGCCGGTACTGGCCGGAAGCCTCCGACGCCCTGGGTCCGGCCCCAAGGTCCGGCTCTTGAGCTGGCCGTGTCCCTTCCTCCTGACTCAGCGATTTGACCCCGCCCACTTGCTCGTCCAGCAGGACGTAGAGGCGATCCACCAGCCGGATGGTTTCCTCCGCGGTCGCCGCAGGGGTCAAGACTGTCCGGCATTGATCCCAGATGCGCCGCACGAGATCGGCGATCGCCTCCGGGATGCGCACCGTCTCCGGCCCTTCGGTGGACAGGAGCAGCAGGACATCCACGACCATCTCGCGGACCGACATCCCGTGCAAAAGGGACCTGGTTGTGACCGCTTCACGGGCCAGCGCAGCCAGGTCGGCTCGCAGCCCCGGATACTCGTGCCGCAGCCGGGACTCCACCCGCGCATCCTCCAGCACCGTCCAGAGGTCTCGAACCAGCCCCGGTTGGGGATAGAGCGAGAAGAGCTGATCGAGCGTCGTCAACGTCCGGCCCGGCTCGCGGCCATAGCGTCTGCAGACCCTGTCCGTCAGATCCGCCAGCCGGTCGAGCGGCAGGTCATAGGTTCCGAACTCCAAGTGCCCTGCCTCATGGGCCGTCATGACCGTATAGAGCCGGACGTTCTCCTCCCGCGCCGGATAGCGGCGCAGGATCGCCGGCAGCGAAATCGTGCGCCCGTCCGGGCTGACCGTGGCGCGGACCGGCTCTTTGGCAGCGGCCCGCCCCTCCGAGGACTCCGTGCGGTCCGGCAGAGCCTTGATCGTCACGTCAGTCCCGCAGAGTCCCTGGGCGAAGAGCTTGAGCGAGCGGGCCACCTGCCGCAGCGGCACGCCGCTCATGGCCTGCTCCAGCGAGGCCAGGGCCTTCCTGGTTTCCAACGAGAAATAGGCCCGCGCTCCCTCGGGGCTGTAGGCCAGCACTTCCATCCCGCTTCGGAACCACTCCTCGAACTTGTCCTGCCTGCCCGCCCCCTCTCCGAATAGCGTGAGGATCTCAGGGGCCCGGCGCAGGTAGGCCAGGACCGATTCGGCGTCCAGCTCGGCGACCAACAGACCGTACTGCAAGACCCTGGTCCGCCATTCCTCGGACGGCAACGTCCGCAGGAGTGAGGGGGCCTCGGACAGAAACACGATGGCCGTCTGCTGGTCCCGATCCGCCAAGGCCGAGCCGAGGGCCACCACCCGCTTCCGGACGGCAAGGCCCTCCACGTCGCCCAGGATGGCCGGGCTCGTCCGGAAGAACTCCAATGTGCCGACGTAGTCGGTCTTGCCCAGGCTGTTCTGCGTGATCAATTTCATCCCGAAGGCCACCCAGGACCGGACCTGATCCAACGGAAGCACCGAGGCCACGGCCGGGCTTTGTTGGAGGAACTCGATCGCCAGCACATAGTCCTGGTTGGCCAGCTCCGCCCCCACCTCCGCCCAGGCACCGAGATCGGCCACGGGCAGGATCGCGAGCAGCTCCGGCGCCTTCCTCAGAAAGTCCAACGCCAGGTTGGCCTGCTCGTCGGCCAGCTCCAAGGCCACGGTCAAAACCTGCGCACGGGCCTGCTCCGCCTCGATCAGCCCCAGCACGAGCGGGCTCTCCTTGACATACTTCATCGCCGCAGCCCCGGATGAGCCGGCCAGCGCCACCCCGAGGTCCAGCCACGGCACGACCGATCCCAGTACGCCCCGACGGCGCAGCTCCGGCAGGGCTTCCACCACGAGCCGCGCGACCTTGGCCGAGGCCTCCTGGAGCTCGTCCAGGAGGGTCAGGACCGCCGGCGCCTCCCCCGTCCGCTCCAATTCGGCGGCCAGATCCGCGGCCGTCGCCTGGCCCAAGGATTCGGACAGACGGGCGATCAGTTGTTCTTGCCCACGGTTCGCCATCGGAAATTCCGCGAGAATTTGCGAATTGTAAAGGAGGCCGCGCTGCTTGTAAACTAGCGCGCAAACGCTTCGCCCCCTTCACTGCACCGGGAGACGCACGGATGAATCGACCGAACCAGGCCAGTCTCGACAAGATGTGGAAGTTCGCGAAGGGTTTCGCCGAAAAGAGCGGCACGACCTTCCATCCGAACAAGGCCGTGACCGACGCGGTGGTGAACGGCCTCGCGGCCCACGCGGACGAGCTGGGCAAGCCCCTCTGCCCCTGCAACTTCTACCAGGACAAGCAGGCAGAGGCGAAGCTGCGCCGCTGGATCTGCGCGTGCGACGAGATGCAGGTCTACAAGTATTGCCACTGTCTCCTGTTCGTGCGCGAGGACGGACTGCCGATCACCGAATACCTGCCGGAGGACCATGAAGGCCGGCAGGTCTACGGGCTGGTCCCAGACCCGACGCCGGACAAGGGCCGGGCCCTGCGCCACAAGGCCCGGCAACTGGCAACCGAGCGGACGTCCCAATCTTGACGCGTCCTCCGTCGCCTCGGCGCCGATTGCTGCTTTCCCTCATGGCGCTGGTCCAGGTCGTCTTCGCCTCCTTCTCCCCGGTCTCCATGACCGCCGTTGATCCGAAAACGCTCCCCGTCACCACCGATCTGGCCCGCCAGCTCCGCGCCCACGTGGACGAGCTGGCGAGCCCGAAGCTCCGGGGGCGGAAGCCCGGCACGGAGGGGAACCGAGCCGCCGCCGCCTATCTGGAGGCGCGTTTCCGCGAGGTCGGCCTCCACCCCCTGGCCTCGCTGGGCGGCTACCGGCAACCGATCTCCGACGAGTTGGGGGACAACGTGATCGGGGTCAGACCGGCACAAGCAGGGACGAGCGCGCGCTGGCTGCTGATCGGGGCCCACTACGACCACCTGGGAGGGAACTATCTCGGCGCCGATGACAACGCCTCGGCCCTCGCGATCCTCATCGAGACCGCCCGATCGCTGCCGCCTCTGCCGACCCATCCGGTCCTGTTCGTCGCCTTCAACGCGGAAGAGCCGCCGTACATCCGCACCGAGCAGATGGGCTCCCAGCACTTCGTGGATCACCTGCCGGCGGAGATCGGCTCGCCGTCGGACATCCAGGCCGTCGTCATCATGGACCTGATGGGCGGCGTCCATTGGGCGCCGTTGCAGAACGTCCTGTTCGCCGCCGGCGCCGAGAAGAGCCCCGCCCTTTATCGGCGCCTCTTGGAGACAATGGGGGCGGCCGATCGTGAGACGTTAGACGTAAGACGTGAGACGTTGGGTGAAATGCACAAAGGAGTAGGACCTTCCTCCCCCTCGTCACGCTTCACGTCTCCCGGTTCACGTCTCACGGTTCTGCCGGTCGGCATGCACCTGGTCGAGGAAATTCCGCTCATGGGGCAGGTCGCCTTCAGCGACTACGATGCCTTCCGCAACCGGTCGGTGCCGTTCCTCTTCCTCTCGGCCGGCCGGACGCCCCGCTACCACCAGCCGACCGACCTGCCGGACACCCTCCACTACGAGCGGATGGCGGCGACCGTCCCTTGGCTCCGAGACTTGATCGAGCGGCTCGATCAGGATCGCGAACCCTACCGGTTCGATCCGACCCGGATCGAGTTCGCCGACGAGGTCGCGACGTTCCGGCCCCTGGTCGAGCAGGCCGCCGAGTGGGGCACCAGGATTCCCGGCACCTCGCCGATCTCCCTCTGGAAGCTGAAGCGGGATCGAGACTGGCTGGCGCGGCTGGACCCGGCCGCGCCCAGACCGGAGGATGTCACCAGGCTGGAGCGGCTTTCGCTCCGGATGCAGTGCCTCCTCACCGACTTGCCCGTCTGCTTTTTACTCTGACGGTATCGTCCCTCAAAACGTCAGCACCTTCTCCGACTCGACCACCCATTGCGCCAGTTGGCTCATCGTGCTGATTTCGGCCCCCTCAATGAGCTTGAGCTGGTGAATCCCCCGCCCCTCGGCGCAGGTGCCGCAAATCTTGACCTGTCCGCCTTTGGTGATAACGGCCTTGAACATCCGTTCAACGTTGTAATACCCCTGCGGCGTCGTCTGATTCGGCAGGACCCCCGTCACCGCATCCGCCATCAGAAAGACGCGAATGGCGACATCAGAATGCTCCTGCTGCAACTTCATCGCGAGGCGCAAGGCGTTGTAAACTTTCTCGGAACCATAAGGCGCATCATTGATGACAATGAGAATCTTCATGGCCTCCCCCCGCTCACACTCTGTCAGCCTTTAGCATAACAAACGCGCCTTCGTCGCATCCCTCGCGGACCTCCACACATTCCGGGGACATATCGCTGGGCAGACCGAACAGTGTTTGGCAAAACCGCAGCGCCCCAAAGCCAGCTTCTTCTACCCAGCCAGCCACACGCTCCACCGAATAGAAGTGCGCGTCCCGATAGAACGCGCTCCCTTCCTTGCGTTGCTCGTACAGTCGCCCAAGCTCACTGTTCCGGTTAATGAAGCCGATGAGAAGATGCCCACCTCGCTTCAGCACCCGCCTGAGTTCTCGAATCAGAGTCGGCACGTCGTCCACAAAGCAGATCACGGTCACGAGCAGGACCGTGTCAAACTGCTCGTCACGGAAAGGCAACCGCTCCCCCACGGCCTGGCAGACGCGAACGCCGCGCTGGCGCGCGACTTCCAGCATCTTCCGGCTTGGGTCAATCCCAAAGCCGACGCCGAGCGGGACTGCAAACCGCCCGGTCCCCACACCGATCTCCAGGCCCAGGCCGGTCGGAGGAACGAATCTCCTCACCGCCTCGACCTCGGCCTGATAGACAGGCTCATGCTCGTCGAACCATCGGTCATACTCCTGGGCACGATCGTCGAAGACTGTCGCGCCGCGCATCACCGCGCTCACTCGTGACTCAACGGATAGGCGCCGACCGCCCCCGTCAGCGGCAGCAATAGCATTCCCGGGAGGGTGAGCCGGGCCGGGTCGCGGAACTGTTGGAGACCCAGCACCATCCCTTCCTGGCCATGCGCCGGCTCGGCCCGATAAGTCCCCAGCAGACGGTCCCACCAGGGGAGGTTAAAGCCGAAGTTCGTGTTGGTCTCCCTCGGCAGGATCGAATGGTGGATGCGGTGCATGTCCGGAGTCACCACGATCCAGCGGAGGCACCGATCAACGGCCGGGGGCATCCACACGTTACTGTGGTTGAACATCGAGGTGGCGTTCAGTACCACCTCAAAACACAAGACCGCCGCCGGCGACGGGCCGATCGCCGCCACCGCCGCGAATTTAAGGACCATCGAAAGGGCGACTTCGACTGGATGGAACCGCGCACCGGTGGTGACATCGCAATCCAGGTCCGCGTGGTGCATCATGTGAAAGCGCCAGAGGATGGGCACCGCGTGGAACATCACGTGCTGGAGGTACAGGACAAAATCCAGCGCCACGACTGCGAGGAAGCCTTCCAGCCAAGTCGGCCAGCCCAGACTGTTGAGCAACCCCCAGTCTCGCTCTCCAGCCAACACCGCCAGGCCCACGGCCCCGCTGGCAAACAGGAGGCGGAGGACCATCGAGTTGAGGACGACGACCGAGAGGTTCGCCACCCAGCGTCGCAGCTTGGAGGTGGTCAGCCGACGGCGTGGCCTGAGGACTTCCCATCCGGCCATCAGGCCCAGCACCCCGAGAAACGCAGACAGGCGGATGACCGTCTCAACGTTCATGCTCGTCGTCTCCTACCGTGCACCGGGGGCGGAGCCCCTCTGATCAAGCAACCGGGCAATTTCGTCCACCGCGAAGCGCGGGAGGGGGCGGGGCCGGCGCCCATCGGTCACGAGGCGGACTCCCTCCCTTGCTGGCACGATGGTCCCGATGTGGGCCGCCGCGATGCCGGCTCTAGTCAGGCAACGGAGAATGGCCGGAGCGGAGCGGGGAGCCGCGCAGATCAGGAGCGAGCCGGAGGCGATGGCCCCCAGCGGATCGAGTCCGCAATCGGCGCAGAGCCTGGCCCCTTCCGGCAGCACCGGGATCGCGCGCTCCTCGATCCGCAGCCCGACCTTGGAAGCTTCGGCCAGCTCGTAGAGCGCGGTGCTCAAGCCCCCTTCGGTCGGATCGTGCATCGCGTGGACGCCGCCGGCCGCGAGGGCGAGCCGCGCGTCCTCGAGGACGCTGATGCCGGGATCGTCGAGATACCGCCGGCAGCGGGCCGCGAACCGGACGCCGTAGCGCCGCCGCAGCTCTCCGGCTCGCTCGCGCGCCAGGATCGAGACCGCTTCGATCGGAATGCCCTTGGTCAGGAGGACCGCGTCGCCGATCCTGGCGCCGGCCGCCGTGACCAGTCGCCCCTTCGGACAGTCGCCTAGCAGACAGCCCACGATCACCGGCCTGGCCGTCGCGGTCGTGATCTCCGTGTGGCCTCCGATCAACCGGACGTCCAGCCGGCGGCAGGAGGCGGCAAGTTGCGTGAAGATCTTCGCGGCCGTCGCGCCCGTGGTCTTTCCCGCCGGCAGCAGGATCGTGGCCAGGAACCATCGGGGCGTGGCGCCCATCACGGCCAGGTCGTTGGCGTTGATCGTCAGGGCGTAGGCGCCGGTCCCTTCCGAAACGAAGGTGATCGGGTCGGTCTTGGCCACCAGATACCGGCCGCCCCAGTCCAGCACCGCCGCATCCAGGCCGATGCCCGGTCCCACGACGACGCAACCCGTTCCGCGAGGCGCCGCCTGCGCCAGCAGTCTGCGGAGCAGGGAGACCGGCAGTTTGCCGGCAGGCAAGGCGTTGAGACGGGCGCTTCGTCGGGCTCTCATGAAAGGCGCGCCCTAGTGCGAAAGAGAGAAGACCTCGCGGACCCGCTGCGCGGTCACGCCTTTGAGCAGGATCCGCTTCCGGCGCGACGACTGGCCGGCCTGCACGACCACGGAGGATCTTCTGAGGCCGAGCTGCTCGGCCAGGTAGGCGCAGAGTCCCTCGTTGGCCGCTCCCTCGACCGGGGGCGCGGCCACCCGGAACTTCAGCGCCGCTCCGTGCAGCCCCGCAAACTCGGTGCGCGAGGCGCCGGGCTGGACGTGCACGGTCAGGACGACGCCGTCCGGCCCGTCCTGCGCGACGGCTTGCCTTGGGTCCATCATGAGCGGGGAGAGAAAGGGAGGATCGGGAAGCGCGCAGACTCAGCCCTTCACGGCCTGGAGCGCCTCGCGCAGCTCCCCCACCCGCCTGGCGAGGAGGTCCAGGTGCATGTCCCGCTGGGCCCGATCGTCGCGCGTCTTCCAGAGGCGCCGGAAGACGATCCCGACTTCCCACCGGAGCGTTCTCGCCTTCGCATAGGCCACGGTCTTGGCCTGCTCCTCGGTCACGTCACAGGCGGATTTTTTCAGCGCATAGAGCTGGTTGTGCAGCGCGTCAAAGCTCTCTTCCGTGTACTGCCCGCGCACGGCCTTGATGCTGGACTCGATCATGTTGGTCAGGTTGATCTGGGTCTCGATCCCGCTGGGTCCCTTTGCCTGCTCCAGGAACTCGCCGGCCCTGGGGTGCATCAGGCTTCCGCAGCCTGATAAGCCGGCTAGCAATGCGGCAACGACCAGCGAGCGTCCGAACGTTTTCCTAAACATCCGTGCCTCCCTGGATTAAGTTTCGGCGAGAGGCAAGTGGCGCGGGGCTAGAGGTAAAAGTTCTCGTCTAGTTCCGACCCCTTGGCCCCTAGCCTCGTGCCTCTAGCCTGATCCTAGAAAATCGCCTTCACCAGTTCCTGGATGCTGCGCTGCATGTCCGGATCGTCGGTGATCGGCTTGGCTACCGCCGCCTCGCAGGCCCGGGCCGGCTCGATGCCTTTTCGAATCAAGGAGCCAGCGTAGATGAGCAGCCTCGTGCTGACCCCTTCCTCGAGCCCGTGATTCCGGAGATTGCGCACCTTCTCCCCCAGCTTGACCAGCTTGATCGCCGTGTCCCGGTCCACGCCCGCCTCGTGCTCGATGACCCGCGTCTCGATCTCGCGCGGCGGATACGAGAACTCGATCGCCATGAACCGCTGTTTGGTGCTCTGCTTCAGGTCCTTGAGCACGCTCTGGTAGCCGGGGTTGTAGGAGATGACCAGCATGAAGTCGTCCACCGCCTCGACCACCTGGCCCTTCTTTTCGATCGGCAGCAGCCGCCGGTCGTCGCTCAACGGGTGGATGATGACGGTCGTGTCCTTCCTCGCCTCCACGATCTCGTCCAGGTAGACGATCGCGCCGTGCTTCACCCCGAGCGTCAGCGGCCCGTCCACCCAGACCGTCTCCTGTCCCTTCAGCAGGAATCGCCCCACCAGATCGGAGGCCGTGAGGTCCTCGTGGCAGGCCACCGTAATGAGCGGACGGCCGAGCCGATAGGCCATGTGCTGGACGAAGCGCGTCTTCCCGCAGCCGGTCGGGCCCTTGAGCATCACCGGCATCTTGCTCCCGGCCGCAATCGTGAAGAGGTCGGTCTCGCCGCGCACGTCGGCGTAGAAGGGCTCCTGCCGGATGCGGTACCGGTCGATCTCCAGCTCGTGCCCCTTGCTCCGCGTCTGTTCCCCCTGCCGGCTCATGTCAGGTCACCATTAACCGAAACCGGCCGCAAGATCAAGTCGGCGCACGGCCCTCCCGGTCCGATGCCTCATCTTTCGCACCGGGGCGCGATCCACCAGGCGCCTCCTCCAGCACCAGGACCGGCAGCCGGATGACGAAGGTGGCTCCCCGCCCCAAGTCGCTCTCGACCGTCAAGGTCCCTCCCAGCTCCGTCACGATGCGGTGGCAGATCGCCAACCCCAACCCGGTTCCCTCGCCGATCGGCTTGGTCGTGAAAAAGGGCTCGAAGATCCGGGCCTGGTTCTCCGGCGTGATGCCGGGCCCGTCGTCGCCGACGCGAACCTCGACCCACCCGCCTTCACGACCCGACACGGGGAAGGGGCGAAGGGGGGACGCGGCGATTTCTCGATCACCCTGTCGCTCCTTCTCCGCGTCTCCGCGTCCCCGCGTCCCCGCGTCGTCGGCCAGAGAAGCGGACACCGTCAGCGTGCCGCGTCCGTGCGCGGTGGCCATGGCCTGCCGGGCGTTCGTCATCAGGTTGAGCAGGACCTGCGTGAGATCCTGGGGGTCGGCGAGGACGCGCGGCAGGTCCGGCGGCAGGTTCGTGCGGACGGCGATCTGATGGATGCTCAGGTCGTTGGCCATCAGTTCCAGCGTCCTGGCGATCAGGCCGGGGACGTGGCACACCTCGCGGCGGCCGCCGGCGGTGCGGGCCACCCCGAGAAACCGGCTCACGATCGCCGAGGCCCGGTGGGTCGCTTCGTAGATCGCCGCCAGATCCTCCTGCAGCCCCTCGGTGGTCGCCCGATCCAGCCGGCTCCTCGCCAACTGCGCGTGTCCGCTGATGATGAACAACGGGTTGTTGAGCTCGTGGGCGACGCCGCCGAGGAGCGTGCCCAGCGCCGCCAGCTTGTCCGCCTGCCGGAGCTGCTGCTCCATCCGCTTGCGCTCGGTCTGGTCCTCGATGACGACCACGCGCTCGCCGCTCTCCGGCTCTCCGATGCAGCTCACGCTTAACCGGAAGAGATGCCGCCTGTCGGCGGGCATCAGGCATTCCACCTCGACCTCGCCGGAGCCTGCCCGGTCCAACCGGACCGCCCCCAGGACCTCCTCGATCCTGTCCGCGGGAAAAGCCTCCCCGATCGGGCGCCCGACGGTCTCTTCGGGAGACCGGTCGAAGGTCCGGTAGAACGTCCGGTTGGCGAACTGGACGGTGAAATCCTTGCCCAGGCGCACGACCGACACGGGGAGGGAGGTCACGGTCGCGCGGTACTGCTCCTCCAGCACCTGCAGCGCCTTGGTCCGCTCGGCGACCCGCTGCTCCAGCCGCAGGTTGGCTTCCCGGAGTTCCTCCTGCTGCGCCTCGACGAGCTTCTTGAGCTCTTTGAACCGGTCGGTGAGGTGTCCGATTTCGTCTCCCCGCGGCGCAAAGACCGGCGCGGAGCCTCCTCCGCCCGCGCCGCCGGCCGGCTCCATCAAGCCGGCCAGCAGGGCCAGGGGTCGCGAGATGGTCCGCCTGGTCCCCAGCGCGATCACCCCCAACACCAGCAGACAGAGGCCGGCCCCGCCGGCCACCGTGAAGAGGAGGTCCCGACGGCTCTCCTGCACGTACCGCCCTATGGGCAGCACGATCTCGAGGCCGCCCATCACGTCGTGAAGCTTGAAGTCGCGTCTGGGACTCTGCGGATGCGCGTTGTGACAATCCACGCACGACTGGGCGGAAGCCCGGTCCGCCCGCAGCACGCGCAGCACGGGACGGCCGGCCATGACCTCGGTCCTGACGTACTCGCCGGACGGCTGGGCGGCCAGATAGGCGAAGGCCTCGCGCTGGAACTCGTCCGTCAGCCCCATGGCCGGGTTGATCGGCCAGGGGCTGACCAAGCGCGCCGCGAACCCCTCCGGATTGGCGCCGGTGAGAATCTCGGAGACCTCGCGCAACAGCGTGGCCGGCAGCGGCAGGCGGCCGTGTACCTGCCGGTAGTCGGCCCCGAACGTCCCGCCCAGCTCCTGGACCTTGGGCACGACTACGGAGGCGTAATATTCCCGCTCCGCCATGATCTGGTTGGACAGGCTCCTGGCCCGCTGCGTCAGCTTCTCCTGCAGGTTGGCCTCATTCCGCACCCAGACCGCCCAGGCCGCCAGGCTCGCCACGAGGATGACGGGCGGGACCGTGAACACCATCAGCTTGGTGCCGATCCGCCACCCGTCGGGCGGACGTATGAGTTGCAGGAGCTTCACGGGGCGTCCAGCACTTCCCGGAGCTTGCGCGCGAGCGCCGCCGGGGTGAAGGGCTTCGCCAGGAACGCCGTGTCCGCCTGCAACACGCCCCGCTGGACGATCACATCGGTCGTGTGCCCGGACATGTAGAGCACCTTCATCCCGCGTCGCAGCAGCACGAGCCGCTCCGCCACCTCCCGTCCGTTCATGCCCGGCATGATCACGTCGGTGAGCAGGATCTGGATCGGCCCCTGATGCGCGCCGGCGATGCGCAGCGCCTCCTCGCCGCTCCGGCTCTCCAACACCTGGTACCCGTACGAGCGCAGCACCCCGCTCAACATGGTCCGGATCGAGTCTTCATCCTCCACCAGCAGGACGGTCTCCGAGCCGCCGGGGACCTCGCTCGGCGGTCGGGGCGGCTGGTCCGCCTTCGCCTTTTCCGCCGACGGCGGGAAGTACACCCGGAACGTGGCCCCCTGCCCCGGCTCGCTGTCCACCAGGATGTAGCCGCCGCTCTGTTTGACGATGCCGTAGACCGTCGCGAGCCCCAGCCCGGTGCCCTGGCCCTTCTCCTTGGTCGTGAAGAACGGCTCGAAGATGCGGGCCCGGGTCTGGCGATCCATCCCGCCCCCCGTGTCCTGCACCGCCAGCACGGCGTAGGAGCCTGCCGGCACGATCACGTGTTCGTGCACGTAGGGCTCGCGCAGCTCGACGTTGGCCGTCTCGACCGTCAGCCGGCCTCCCCGCGGCATGGCGTCCCTGGCGTTGACCGCCAGGTTCAGGACGACCTGCTCGAGCTGGGTGGGGTCGGCCTTGATCCGCCGCAAGGCCGGATCCGGCCTCGAGACCAGCGTGATGTCCTCGCCGAGCAGCCGCCGCAGCATGCCCCCCATGGCGGCCACGGTCTCGTTCAAGTCCACCACCTGGGGCGTGAGCATCTGGCTTCGGCTGAAGGCCAGCAACTGCTTGGTCAGCGCACCCGCCCGTTCGCCGGCTCTCTTGATCTCTTCGACCTGGTCCCGAAGCCCTCCCTGATCGCGCATCTGCTCCGACAGCAGTTGGCTGTGGCCGATGATCACGGTCAGGAGGTTGTTGAAGTCGTGGGCGATGCCGCCCGCCAGTCGTCCGATCGCCTCCATCTTCTGCGACTGGCGGAGCTGCTCTTCGAGCTGGCGGCGCTCGATGAACTGGCCGAGCTTGACCCCGATGTCGGCCATCATGCCGAGCAGGTCCTGGTCTGGCTGGCGAATCTCGTGGCTGAAAAATTCCAGTATCCCGAGGACTTCCCGTCCGAGCAGGACCGGAAACCCGAAGGCGGCGTGCAGGCCGACCTTGGCCGCGACCGGCGCCCGCGGAAAGTTCGGGTCCTTGACGACGTCGGGAATCCAGGCCGGCTGGCCGCTCTCCCACACGCGCCCCGGCAGCCCGACGCCGGGCGTGAAGGTGCGCGACCGGCTGAGCGTCACGAACTCCTCGACGCTGACGGCGGGGACGTGCCAGATGGTCTCGCACCGCAGGACCCCGGCGATCCGGTCCACGCGCCAGACCGCTCCCAGCTCCCAGCCCGTCGTGTCGCACACGGCCTGCAGGAGTCTCGGCGCGGCATCGGCCAGCGTCGCGGACTCGACCAGGACTTGGTTCACGGCCAGTTGCGCCACCTGGCGCTTCTCCGCCTGCTTGCGCTCGGTGATGTCCCGGACCGATCCGATCATGCGCACGGGCCGGCCCCGTCCGTCGTACAGGGCGTGGGCCCGGTCAATGACCTCGGCGTACGTGCCGTCGGCGCGGCGGAACCGGTACTCGCCGACCCAGAAGCGCTCCCCCGCCTGCAGCGCCGCCAACCGGCCAGCCAAGACCTTCTCGCGCTCGCCGGGGTGGACCCCCTCGTACCAGAATTCGAGGGACGGGCGAATCTCCCGACTCTGATAGCCGAAGAGGACTTCCAAGCTGTCGTTCCACCAGACCTCGTTGGTGGCCACGTTCCAGTCCCAGATCCAATCATGGGTCGCCTGGGTGACCAGCTCGAACCGTTCGTTCTGCTCCCGCAGGTTCGCTTCGGCGGCCCGAGCCCTCCCGCTCTCCTGCCGGGCCTGCGCCCATTCCCGCCGAACCCGTCCCGTGCTCCACAGCAAGAGACCGAACATGGGCAGCCAAACCACGGCGCCGGCCAGGGCCAACTTCCAGAGCACTTCGTAGATCGGCGTCAGGATGTCCAGCCGATCCATGCGGACCAGCACGGTCCACTTCAGCCCCTGAAACGGCCCATAACCCCGCGTCATCGCGTACCCCGTCACGACCTGCACGTGCCGGCGCAGGTGCTCTTCTTCCGTATAGCCGGGCACGCCCGACTCGCTCAGGAGCGCGGAGGGCAACCCCATCTTTTTGAGATTCACGTTGCCCTTGTGCGCGATGTCGGAATCCACGAACGCGTCGCCCTTCCAGGTGAGGAACTGATACTCGAGCGTGACCGGAAAGCTCTCCCGGGCCTGGAACGCCCGGATGGTTCCGGTCACGACGGCTTCCAGCGCCGGGACCCCCACGCGTGTCGTGACCGTTCCCAGGAACTCTCCGCGCGGGCCGACGATCGGAGCCGTGAAGGCCACGGACTCGACTCCGCCAGCCGCTTCGTAGGGCTCCACGTCGCCCACGTGCACCTTGCCGCCGGCGCGGGCAGCCAGGAACCAGGGGGAGCGGCTCTGATCCTGCCCGACGGTGGCCGGGTCCGTCGCCGCCACGATCCGGCCGGCCGGATCGGTGACGCCCATCCACAGGTACACCGGATAGGCCGTGCGCATCCAGGAGAGGTACGCCGTCAGGTAGTCCCCGTCACGATGCCGGCCGAACGCCCGCGCCATCATCAGGACATCGCCGTGCCGCTCGACCAGGAGCCGGTCCAGCTTGTCCGCCACCTCGGCGGCGGCCAGGGACAGGTTCTCCCCCGTCGTCGCCACGAGCCGGCGCTCCACGTAATACAGCGCCACGGCCCCGATGGAGAGGGCCACCAGGGTCATGACGATGATGAGGCCCTGGAGCCAGCCGTAGGGCCGTTGGACGCGGGGCCCCTGCTGAGGGGAGGGTGAAGCCTCTCGCCGCTCGCTTGCCATCTGTCCCCCTCGGTGGGAAAGGACAATCGCGCTCGCGACTTACGACTCCGTTGCGATGAAGCTCGGGACGAGCCGAACCGGATGGTAGTCCCGCTTGGATCGCGCCAGGCTCGGGAGCCCCGAGTCGTCCATGGTGTTGACGAACTCGTAGCCGAGGGCGGCCGTCTCGCGGCAAGACTCCCGAAAGAGAAACTGGGCCAGCCCGGGGAGCGTCCGGTCTGCGACTTCCAGCAGGACACAAAACACGGACGGGGACCGTTCGAAGCCGAAGGTATAGGCGCGCACCACGCCGTCCACCCGTGCGACGCGACCGACGAGCCCCAGCGCGCGATGGTGCGCGAAGGCTTCGCGATGGGCCGCTTCCGCGTCGGCCAGCATCTGCCGCGCGACGGGGTCATGGGTCGCCCGGCGCTTCTGCTCCGTCCATTGCCGGAACAGGGCCAGGCACTCTTCCCGAAGCCCCTCCTCGTAAGGTCCGTACCGGACCCGTCTGGTCCGGACGACCCGGTTGCAGGCGGCGCGCTGCGACTTGTACCGATCCCCCTTGAGACCGGCCAGGTCGGCGGTCCGGTAGAGATAGTCCGGGTCCTTGGGCTTCACCGGATAGCCCAGCGACTCGAAGACCGGCTTCAGTTCTTCCGACACGTTCTCGACTCGGGTGACGGCCGAGCCGCGATTCCTTTTCCGCATGAATTTGAAACATGCGGACAGAATGGGCGCAAGGTTCGAAGCGCTAGGCCAGAGGAACGAATCACACCCCGTGCCTCGCGCCTCGCGCCCCGTGCCTAACTCAGCAGGCAGCGGCGGGAGGGGCATGTAGAACCCGTCCCCATATTCAGCGAACAGGCAAACCTGGCCGGCGATCTCGGTCCACGAATAGGTCAGCAGCGACCGCCAGATGAAATGGGGCGCGAAGGCGTAGGCGGCGAGCGGCGTTGGAAAGGACCGCATCGCCTGCTCGAACCGGGGCCGGTCGGCGAGTTCAAGAGGATGCAATGTGATGGGTGATGGGTGATGGGTGATGGGTGAAGAAGGAGGAACGCTCTTGACGCCGGGGACCCGTCGCTCCGAGAAATGCAACGGGTGCCCTTCACGCCTCACGAGCCGTTCGGTGAGCTTCGGGAGCGGCTTGACGACGACGACATCCTCCTGGAACCGGCCGACGAGCCGTGGATGTCCGGCGAAGATGTCCCGCGTCTCGTCCCGCTCGATCAGGTCCGCGATCCGATCGGCGTACGCCTCAAGCTCGGACACGGGGCCAGAGGCACGAGGCAAGGGGGAAAACTCGGTCCCCTCGCCCCCCACCCCTCGCCCCTCGCCTGTTTGCAAGAAAGGACACTTGGTATCCCAGCCCAGCACCACTTGGCTCCGGTCGGCGCTCCACATGACCGCCAGCGGATAGAGCTGGCAGTCGAGCGGGCGCGCCTCGTAGATGCGGCACCGGGAAGCGGAGTGATCGAACGCCGGGCAGAGGTAGCCTTCCCCGACCGGATTGGGGACGAGCGCCACCTGACAGCCGGCAGGGTCGGGAAACTGGGACGGCCCGACCCCGTGGGCGACTGCCCGCTGGATCTCCTCCCGGGTGAAGTACGGGCGCAGGAAACTGTCCGGCTCCGGGAAGCGGCAGCAGACATCGCACTGGAAACAGGCCCGGCTGGGCACGTATTGCGGCAGCGGAATCACGGGGATGAGCGTGCCCGGCCGCTTCGAGTCCGTCTGATTCATGGCCTTGTCATCATACGCCGCGCATCTCGACCAAGCAAGGAACAGACCGCCTCCGTGCCACGACTTGAAGAACTGCCCAACCCGGCTATACTATGATGGCTCCGGCTCACCATTCTTGGGGGAGGCCCACTGGCGCCTTTGTCCTTGGCTCCGTTTGAGCAGAATCGCTGGCTTTCCCTACGACTGACTCCGCCGTGAAGATGGCTGTCCGGATGATCCCATCGGCCCGGGACTGCTGGCGCTCCACCTTCCAGTGATGAACGGCTTCCCCCTCGTGATCGCCCACCGGGGCGCGTCCGGACTGGCTCCGGAGAATACGGCCTTGGCCGTGGCCCGCGCGATCGCCCTGGGCGCCGACATGGTCGAGGTGGACGTGCGGCTCACCCGCGACGGCCATCCGGTGATCCTGCACGACCCGGTGATCGGCCGGACGGTCCGCTGGCCGACCGGCTCTGCCGGCGCACGCCCGGTCCGGCGCCGCATCGCAAACCTGACGCTGGCCCACATCAGAAGGATGGACGCCGGTTCGTGGTGGAGCCACGCCTGCGCCGGCCTTCCGGTTCCCACCCTCGACGACGTGTTGGACCAGTGCGCCGGCCGGATTGCGGTGAACCTGGACGTGAAGGGCGGCCGGGACATGCGCGCGGCGGCACGGCGCCGACTGGTCGCGCACCTGGAGCGGGCGCTGCTGGCCCGTCACGCCAAGGACTGGGTGCTCATCTCCTCCGAAGACCTGCGCTTGCTGAGCCTCGTCCGCACCGCGATGCCGGCCGCCTGGCTGGGGGTCCTGGTCGGTCCGGCCTCCCGCCTGCCGCAGGCCGTTCGCGCGGCTCGCCGGCTCAAGGCCTGGTCCCTGCACCTGCCCCTGGCCCTCATCAATCCGGAGCTGGTCCGGTCCGTCCATGCAGAAGGACTCAGGCTGCTCGTCTACACCGTCAACCGAACCCCGTCCCTCAGACGGCTGATCCGGCTCGGCGCGGACGGCGTCTTCACCGACTGGCCGGACCGGCTCCTGGCCGCCCGCGGGGTTCCTTTGGCCAAGCCGATCAGCAAGCCTGCACGCGACAGGCAGTAGGCGGGAAACAATAATGGTAGACACGCAGCGAGCACCGCTCGCCCATCGGCGATCCCCTTGTTTGGATGTCGGACCCCATGTTACGATCAGCCCCGTCCGCGGACGGATCGTCACCCGTCATTCGTCGTGCGAAGACGGGTGACGCGTGACCCAGACGACCGGCTGATGGCTCTCGCGCGCGATCTCACACACCCGACCAGGAACGCCGCCGACCTGCACCGGTGCGTCACCGTCCGGGACTCCCTCGTCCGCGACGGCCTGTATGACGCCGCAGGAGACGGCCAGGGGGGGGCAAGCACCCCGGTCGCGACCCGCTGGCGCATCGCTCCCGGTCCGTTCCTCCTCTCGCCCGCCGAGGCGCGCTTCTTCCACACGCTGGGGAACCATCTCCTGGCCTTTTACCGGGCGCTGAACCGCCTGTACCAGGAGAGCGTCCGGGGCACGCAGCCAGCCTGGGTGGCGGCTTACCTGGACCAGGGAAAGCCGGAGTCGCTCGTGGCCTACAGCCGCATGAAGCGGTTCAAGGACCTGCTGCCCGCCGTGATCCGGCCGGACATCATCCCGACGAACGAGGGGCCGACCGGACACCGGATGGCGATCACGGAGCTGGACTCGGTCCCCGGGGGCATCGGACTGACCGGCGCCCTCGGAAGGGTCTACGGTCAATGGTCAGTGGCCAGTGGTCAGTGCAAAGAAAATCAAACCGAATCTCTCACCACCACCCACCGATCGCCGCCCACCGACCACGAAACTTGGGAGATCGTCGGCGGCGCGGACGGGATGGTCCGGGGATTCGCCGCCATGGTGCGCCACCAGACGGCGGGCCGGGGCGGGTGCGTGGGGATCGTTGTATCGGAGGAGGGCAAGGATTACCGGCCGGAGATGACCTGGGTGGCGGCCCGGCTGCGAGAGGAGGGCCTCGACGCCCACTGTGTGGAGCCACGGGAGATCCGGTTCACGGAAGAGACGCTGGTCCTGGATCGGGAAGGGTCGGCCAGGCCGGTTGCCCTCGTCTACCGGTTCTTCGAGCTGTTCGACCTGCCCAACGTGCCCAAGGCCGAGCTCATCATGTACAGCGCCAAGAAGGAGCGGACGGTCGTCACTCCTCCGTTCAAGCCGGCTCTGGAGGAAAAGCTGGCCTTCGCCCTGCTCCACCACCCGGTGCTGGCGCCCTTCTGGTCACGGGAGCTGGGCGAGGAGTCCTTCGCGCTGCTGAGCGACCTGGTGCCGAGAACCTGGATCCTGGACCCCCGGCCCCTGCCGCCCTCGGCCGTGATTCCCAACCTGTCCGTGGCCGGCCGCGCCGTGGCCGACTGGCGAGACCTGGCCATCGCCTCGCAGAAGGACCGCCGGTACGCGGTGAAGCCGTCCGGATTCTCCGAGCTCGCCTGGGGCAGCCGGGGCGTGTCCGTCGGGCACGACCTGTCCCAGTCGGAGTGGGCGGACGTCCTGGACCAGGCGCTGGCTTCCTTTCCCACGACCCCGTACGTCCTGCAGGAATTCCACAAGGGCCGCCAGTTCGACCTCAGCTACCACGACGAGCGCACGGACGAGGTCGTCCCGATGGCCGGGCGCGCGCGCCTGTCCCCCTACTACTTCGTCACCGGCGACCGGGCGGAGCTGGCCGGCATCCTGGCCACCGTCTGTCCGCTGGACAAGAAGCTCATTCACGGGATGCGGGACGCGATCATGGTCCCCTGCGCGGTCTCAACCGGCGGGCACGAGGTACGAGGCTAGAGGCGCGAGGTAATGGGGAAGCAGGACTTCAGGGAATTGGTTGTATGGCAGAAGGCCAAAGACCTCGCCGTCGCCGTGTATCGCATCTCCGAGAGCGGAGCCCTAACAGGCTGCGCACCTCGCGCCCCGAGCCTCGCGCCTCGCACCCCATGAAATTGGCAAAGAGAGCATCCTGATTCTGCAATGGCGCTCACCCTCTATCATGTGCATTGGTGTCCCGAGTGCGCGATCGTCCGCGAGAAGCTCGAGGAGCTGGGGCTGGAGTACGAGGACGTGGTCGTGCCGGACGTGCGCATGTTTCGGAAACAGGTGCACGAGGTCTCGGGACAGTATTACGTGCCCGTGCTGAAGGACGGCGATCTGGTCCTGACCGAGACCCGGGACATCCTGTCGCACCTCGACGCGCGGCATGGGAAGGGCGGCTCCGGAACGGACGCCCCGCCCACGCCCGCCGCTCGAACCGACCGGAAACCCGACGCGCTGAGCGACGACGACCGGTATCCGTCGTGCCGCCTGTTCCCAGGGAAGTAGGACTGGCCGAAGGAGATCTGCGATGGAGGACTGGAGAAAAAGCCTGGCCGAGAGCGTCGTGAAGCCTCGGGACTTGGCCAAGCACCTGGGCGTTGATCCCGAGGAGATCGAGGCCGTCGTCGGCGACTATCCGATGCGCATCACGCCGACCGTCCTGGCCACGATCAAGAAGCCGGGGGACGCGATCTGGAAGCAGGTGGTGCCGGACCCGGCCGAGATGGCGGACTTCGACGCGCCCGACGACCCGCTCGAAGAAGACACGATGAGCCCGGTGCCGCACCTGGTGCACCGCTATCCGGACCGGGTTCTCCTGATGGTCACCAACCAGTGCCCGATCTACTGCCGCTTCTGCACGCGCAAGCGGCTCGTCGGGAAGCCGGGATTCCTGAAGAAGGGCGAGCTGGACCGGGCGATCGCCTACCTGCGGGCCCACGCGGAGGTCCGCGACGTGATCCTGTCCGGCGGGGACCCGCTGCTCCTGCCCGACCACCTCCTGGAGCGGATCCTGAAAGCGCTGCGCACGATCCCGCACCTGGAGATCATCCGGCTCGGGTCCCGCGTGCCCGGCACCCTGCCGCAACGCGTCACGCCGAAGCTCTGCGAGATCGTGAAAAAGTACCATCCGATCTACATGAACCTGCACTTCAACCACCCGGACGAGCTGACGCCCGAGGTCAAGGCCGCCTGCGGCATGCTCGCGGACGCGGGGGTGCCCCTGGGCGCCCAGACGGTGCTGCTCAAGGGCGTCAACGACGACCCTGAGGTGATGAAACGGCTGGTCCACCAACTGCTGCAGGCCCGGGTGAAACCCTATTACCTCTACCAGGCGGACCTGACCAAAGGTACCAACCACTTCCGGACCACGGTGGAGACCGGCATGGCCATCGTGCGCGCGCTGCAAGGCCACACGAGCGGGATGGCGGTCCCCCATTTCGTGATTGACGCGCCCGGAGGCGGCGGCAAGATCCCGATCCTCCCGCCCGACTACCTCGTGCACCTGGACGAGGACGGCGCCGTGCTCAAGAACTACGAGCACAAGACCTTCCACTACCCCCAGCCTGCGAACGGGAACGGCCCCTTCGACATGGCTCAGGGCAGGCGGGAGTTGCCCATGGTCGGGGCCCGTCGGACCAACGGCGGACAGCCGGCCCTGAGCGGATGCGGCAACGGACCGTTCGAGGTTCCGTGACCAGACGCCAGCCCACCCAGTCCCGTCATACGTCACGGCACGGCATCCTGCCGTACCAGTCCGTCAAACGGCTGGTAGCCGACCGGGTCATCCGGGCGGAGGCGCCGATCGAGGCCCGCCAGATCCAGCCGGCCAGCCTGGATTTGCGGCTGGGGAAGAAAGCCTACCGGCTGCTGAGCAGCTTCCTGCCCGAGCGTACGGAGATCCAGAGCCGCCTCAGCCTCCACGCCTCCTCCGAGCGCGACGTGCTGGACTTCTACAAGTCCGACCTCGTCATGTACGAGATGGATCTGCGCGACGGGGCGATCCTGGAAAAGGGCCACGTCTACCTCGTGCCTCTGCTGGAGAGCCTGCACCTGCCGCCGACGCTCCGGGCCAGGACCAATCCCAAGTCCTCCACCGGCCGTCTGGACGTCTTCACCCGGGTCATCACCGACCTCAACACCGGCTTCGACGAAATTCGGGCCGGCTATGCCGGGCCGCTCTATCTGGAAATCGTCCCCCGGTCCTTCACGATCCGGGTGAAGACCGGCCTCTCGCTGAACCAACTCCGCCTCGTCCAGGGGGACGCGGCCGTGTCCGACAGCCGCCTCCGCGATCTCCACCGGACCGAGCCCCTGCTCTATCACAACGTGACCGAAGAGAAGTCCGTGCCGCTGCGCGACCTGCGCATCGACCGCGGGCTCTTCCTGCGCGTGGACCTGCAGGGCTCCGACAGCCACCGCGAGGCGATCGTGGGCTACCGGGCCAAGAAGAACAGTCACGTGATCGACCTGGCCAAGATCGGCTACTACGCCGCCCTGGACTTCTGGGACCCGATCCGGCGGAGCCGCAACAGCACGCTCCTGCTGGAGCCCGAAGAGTTCTACATCCTGGCGTCCAAGGAGCGGATCCGCGTGCCGGTCGGTTATGCCGCCGAAATGGTGGCCTACGAGGCGGCCTGCGGCGAGCTCCGGACCCACTACGCCGGCTTTTTCGATCCGGGATTCGGGTACGGCGAGGGGGAGCTTCGCGGAACCCAGGCCGTGCTGGAAGTCCGGCCGCACGACGTTCCCTTCCTGATCCACGATGGACAAACCTTCTTCAAGGTTGTATACGAGAGGATGTCCGAGCTTCCCTCCCAGGTTTACGGAGCGGCCCTCGGGTCCTCGTATCAGCGGCAGGGCCTGACCCTCAGCAAGCACTTCAAAGCGTAACCATGCCGATCTCCGACCCCGGCCAGCCCTCGACGAATCCCCCCGCGACGGGGCCGCAGCGCGAACCGCCCCGGACGACGCGCGACGCGGACCAGGCGCACGGGGAGGATCGCCAGCTCCAGACGGCCGAGATGATCGTCGGCACGGCCATGATGTTCATCGGCTTCCTGAACGTGTTCCTGTCCATCAGCAGCGGGTTCGAGATCAACGTGGTCCCGCTCATCCTCTACTTCGCCGGCATGGCGATCTGGGCCCATGCGAAGATCGCCAACCCCACGATCCGCTACATCGTCATCACTGCGGCGGTCGCGCTCGCCCTGGGCTTCTTCCACTACGGGGAGGTGCTCTTCTGGCACAAGCAGGTGCTGTTCTGGGCCACGGTCGCGATGGTCGTGTTCTTCATGTTCAAGACGGCGGCGCCTTCCAAACCGTGAGCGGCCGGCGGTTGAGCGATCAACGCCCGGCTCGTTCCGTGAAGACCTGGCTAAAAGCTGACGGCTAAGAGCGGATCGCCGTCTCCCGTGATGCTCACCATCAGCGTCGTCATCCCCGCCCTGAACGAAGAGACCGTCCTGCCGCAGACTCTGGCCCACGCCGCCAAACTGGGATTCGACGAAGTAGTCGTCGTGGACGGAGGCAGCCGGGACCGCACCACCGAGCTCCTGGCTCCCTACCTGTCCGCCCGCGCCCCTTTTCCCATCACCCTGATCACGGCGCCACCGGGCCGCGCCAGCCAGATGAACCTCGGAGCCGCGGCGAGCCGCGGGGAGGTCCTGCTGTTCCTGCACGCCGACACGCTCCTGCCCGCCGAGGCCAAGGCCGAGATCCTCGCCGCACTGAACGATCCCGCCTGCGTCGGCGGGCGGTTCGACGTGCGGTTCGAGCGGGATTCTGGCTGGGGCTGGGTGATCAGCCGCATGATGAACCTGCGCTCCCGCCTGAGCGGCATCGCGACCGGCGACCAGGCGATCTTCGTCAGACGCGCGGCCTTCGAGCGGCTGGGGGGCTTCGCTGATCTTCCCCTCATGGAGGACGTGGACTTCAGCCGGCGCCTCAAGCGAATCGGGCCGGTGGCCCCGCTCCGGGCGAAAGTGGTAACCTCCTACCGGCGCTGGGAACGGTCCGGGCCGGTCCGCACGATCCTGTTGATGTGGACGCTCCGATTCCTCTACTGGCTGGGCGTCAGCCCTCGCACACTCAGCCGATTTTACGGCATTGTGCGATAGCGTGCGCGTGCAAGGGGTACGAGGCTAGAGGCAATGGGCCTTCAATCCGAAAAGAAATCCCCTCGCCCCTCGCCCCTGGCCTCTCGCCCCAAGGCATCAGATGCGGCCTTGGTGATCTTCGGCAAGGCGCCGATTCCCGGCCAGGTGAAGACCCGCCTCTGCCCGCCCCTGACCGGGGACGAGGCCGCCACGCTCCAGGGCACCCTCGTGCTCGACGTCGTCGAGCGGAGCCGGGCCGTCGAGCGGCAATTGGACCGGTTCCTCGCCTGCTCGCCGTCGCGCGAGCATCCGTTCTTCAAGGTCATGGAGGGCCGTCACGGGGTGAGGCTCCTCGATCAGGTCGGTCCCGACGTCGGCGCCCGCATGGCCCAGGTGTTTGAAGAGCTTTTCGGGTTGGGCTATCGAAAGGTGGTGATGGTCGGGACTGACGTGCCGACGCTGCAGCCTTCTTCGTTGCTGGAGGCCCACAAGCGGCTGGACGACCATGACCTCGTCCTCGGCCCGGCCCAGGACGGAGGCTATTTCCTCATCGGGCTGACGAGGCCGACCCCGGATCTCTTCCAGGACATCCCCTGGTCCACCGACCAGGTTCGAGCCCTGACGTTGAAAAAAGCAGAAGCGCTGGGCCTGAAGGTCGCCCAGTTGGCGATGGACCGGGACCTGGACACGGTCGAGGACCTGCTCGCTTTCGCGCAGGAGGCCGGGCTGGAGGCACGAGGCCCGAGGGGAGGAGCAAGGGAATCCGCCATTCACCCCGCGCCCCGCGCCCCGCGCCTGTCAGCCCGCACCGCCGGCGTGCTCAGGATGCTGGCCGAGCGGCTGCGATCCAGAACGGACGTGAGGCGTGAGACGTAAGACGTGGTGTTAGGAACATGGAAGGATAAAGAAGAGGTGCGAGTATGAACGAGCGAGTCGCTCTCATTACTGGCGGGGCGCGGGGCATCGGACGCGCCATCGCTCTGGACCTGGCCGCCCGGCACTGGGCCGTCGCCGTCTGCTACCGTTCAAGTGAAAAGGACGCGGCCGAGACGAGCAAGGCCATCACCGAGCGCGGCGGGAAAGCCCTGGCGGTCCGCGCGGACGTGTCGGACCCATCGGCAGCCACCCAACTGGTCCGGCAGGTCGAACGGGCCTGGGGCCGGATTGACGCCCTCATCAACTGCGCCGGGCCCTACCACCGGGTGAACCTGCTGGAGGAGACGGCGGAGGGCTGGGCGGCGATGTTCGCGAACAACCTGCACCCGGTCTTCTACCTGAGCCAGGCGGTGGCGCCGGGGATGAAGGCCCGCAAGTCCGGGCGGATCGTCTCGTTCAGCATGGCCAACGCCGACCAGATGGTGGCGCAGCCGGACGTGACCGCCCACTACATCGCCAAGGCGGGCGTCCTGATCCTGACCCGCTCGCTGGCCAAGGTGCTGGCGCCGCACGGGATCACGGTCAACGCCGTCTCTCCCGGCTTCATCAACTCCGGGAGCGCGCCGCCGGAGGAATTGGCCGGGATGACGAAACGGATTCCAGCCGGCTATGTCGGGGAGGTGGCCGATACGGTGGCGGCCGTGCGGTTCCTGCTCTCGGACGAGGCCCGCTACGTGACCGGCACGAACATCCACGTCAGCGGCGGCTGGGGGATCTGAATAACCGTGAAGGGTGACGGGTTTCCAGATAAGTCCAACTCCCTTCCCACCCATCACGCATCACTCATCACGCGCCACTGCTTTTAAAGGCCGCCTTCAGGAGCGGCTCAATCTCGCCTTTCTTTTCCATCGGGTCCAGGATGTCGGTGTCCCCGTAGAACTGGCCGTTGATGAAGACCTTGGGCAGGGTCGGCCAGTTCGTCATCTTGGACAGGGCCTCCCGCTTGGCCGGGTTCGGGAGCACGTCAATGACTTCGTACGGATAGCCGTACTTGTCGAAGAACTGCATGGTCTCCCTGGTGAACCCGCACATGGGCATCTGCTTGGTGCCCTTCCCGTAGATGAGAATCTTGTGCGCCCTGATCTCCCGCTGAATTTCCTCTTCTATCGGATCAGCCATCGCGTCACCTCCGGCCAGGTTGTTTCACGCTCCCCGTCTTACGTTTCACCTTTCACGTTTCACGATCCGTCCGGCGTTTCCGCCTTGATTTCCAGCGCGTGGATGCGTCCGTCCTTCATCGGCGCGTCCAGCGCCTGGTAGACCATCCGGTGCCGATCCAGCAGGTTCTTCCCCTCGAACAGGCTCGAGATGACCCGGACGGCCAGATGGTCCATCGTGCCGGTCTTGTCCGTCACGGACACGGTCGCATCCGGCATGGCCTGCCGGATATAGTGGGTCAAGGTCTCGGGATTGATCATCGTCGCCTTTCCTTCTCCGCAGCGAACGCTGGTAGAATAGCGCAGCCCCCGCGGCCAATTCAACGATCGAACAGAAGCCCGAGAAGCCCAAATGGGTCAACCACGCGCGCGCCTCGTCAGGGCCTCGCTCCTGGCCCTCACCTTCGTTATCGGCCTGGCCTGTCCGTCTTTCGCCCATGCGCAGACCCTCACGATCCTCCACTCCAGCGAGCATCACGGGCAGGTGCTGCCGATCGAGCGGCGCGGCGAGAAGCGGATCGCGGGGATGGCGGGCCGGGCGGCGCTGATCGCCTCGATCAAGAAGGAGGCCGAGGCGGTGCTGCTCGTGGATTCGGGCGACATCCTGATCGGCACGCCCCTCTCGTCCTTCTTCCGCGGGGAGCCGGACGTCAAGGCCATGAACCTGATGGGCTACCAGGCCCTGGCGGCCGGCAATCACGAGTTCGACTTCGGACTGGACCATTTCCGGCGTCTGAAGGAGCTGGCGCAGTTTCCCATCCTCTGCTCGAACCTGCACGCGCAGAAGGTGGAACTTCCCTGCCGGACATCGGCGATCGTGAAGGCCGGTCCGTTCACGATCGGGCTTGTCAGCCTGCTGGGCCACCGCAACTTCCCGGACACGTTCAACCGGGAAGTGACCAAACTGCTGGAGTTCCGCCCGCCCGTCGAGACGGCGCGCCGCCTCGCCCGGTCCCTGAAAGAGACGCAGGCCGTGGACCTGGTCGTCGCGGTCACGCACCAGGAAACGGATGAGGACCTGGCCCTGCTCGCCCAGGCCCCGGAGGTGGACGTCATCGTCGGCGGTCACACGGAGGGGTTCGACGGGCTGCTGACCGCCGGTTCGACCACGCCCGTCGCGGAGCTTGAGCGTCCCGGCTCCATCTTCGTCAAGACGCATCGCCTGGGCCGCACGCTCGGCCGGCTGGTCCTGGAATTGGCCAGGCGACCGGACGGGCCTGGCATGACCGTGGTCCGCGCACGGGCGCAAAATCTGCCCGTGAACGAGGACGTGCCTCCCGATCCGGCCGTCAACGAGCTGGTCCAGGACTATGCCCGCAAGCTGGAGAGCCGGACGGCGATGACCGTCGGACGATCGCTCGTGGCCCTGGACGGAGACAACAACCGGGTCCGCTCCCAGGAAACCAACCTGGGCAACCTGCTCGCCGACCTGCTCCGGGCCGAGTTCGGCACGGAGATCGCGCTGCTGAACGGCGGACAGATCCGCGACAGCATTCCGGTCGGGCCGGTGGACGTGAAGCGAGTCCTGCGGGTCCTGCCCTTCGACTCCCCGACCGTGACGATCACGGTCACAGGCGAGCAGCTCCGTCTCGCACTGGAGAACAGCGTCAGCCGGCTGCCCGGCACCATGGCGGGCCGCTTCCTCCAAATCTCCGGCCTGAGCGTCCGGTACGACCTCTCCGCCCAACCCGGCTTGCGCGTACGCGAGGTCTCGGTCGGCGGACGCCCGCTGGAGGCAACGCGGCGCTATTCGGTGGCGACCGATGCCTTCCTGGCCGACGGCGGGGACGGCTACGAGATGTTCGCCCGCGCGCAGGACCGTATCGAGCGGCAGGTGCCGATGCGGGACCTCCTGCTGGCCGCTTTACAGGCGAAACCCTTGAAGGCTTCGGTGGAGGGACGGATCCGGTTCGTGGAGCAGCCGGGGCCGGCCGAGCCGCACGAGCACCCGCCGCAGACGCCCCATCCCATGCCAGACCGTTGACGGCACGCTCTTCGTGCAGGGGTGACGTTGTTCGAGCCGCGCTGGGGAATCAGGCAGACACCCTCGGCCGGCTGTCCGAGCGCGAGGCGGAGTCGCCGGGGGGCTCCGCGTTTCCCTGAGTTTCGGAAGGGGCGTACTCGCCGAGGCCGCGGCGGATGATCCCGCGCGAGAGCCAGGCAAAGGCGCCGCGCACGGCTTGCCCGCCGATTCCGGTAGGGACGTGATCGTCATTGCAGAGCAGTCCGCGGACCGCACGATCCACCCGCTCGCGGGCCTGTCGGAAGAACTCGTCCGCCAGCATCCACCCCGTCGCGTCTCCGTCCGTGCGCTCCCGCGACTCGGCGGAGAGAGCCGTCGCCGCAATGGCCAGAAGGTCCTCGCCGACCGCCTCGATCCGGTTCTGCCGGCCCTGATCGTCTCGCAATGCCGCCCGATACCGCGCCATGGCGTAGAAGATCGCCCGGGCCAGACGCCGGCTCTCCCGCTCGACGTAGGCCAGATACCCTCGCACCTTGGGGTGGCGCAGCTCAGCCCGATCGGGCAGGGGACGCCGCCTCCACTGGCTGAGATACCAGGGAAGGTAGAAACGGACGAGCTTCAGCAGCTCGCCCAGCTTGGCACCGCTTGTCGCCCGCGCCGCGAAGTACGGCTTCGCCCGGTCGAGGTGTTGGTTGAGCCCTTCCCTGGCGACGAACGGCCGCAGGATGTCGGTCGCTCCCTCGCCGATGCGGTACATCTCGGCGTCCCGGACGAGCTGCTCGATCGGAAAGGCCGGCTCGCCGCGGAGGCGCTTCGAGGCGGCCGTTTCGTAGCCCATGCCGCCGAAGAGGGTCTGCGCGTCCTTCAGAAACTGGATCGTGCTTTCGGAGCAGAACATCTTGGCGACGGCGGCCTCGATCCGGATATCGCCCCTCTTGTGATCCGCCATGCGCCATACGAGCGTAGCCAACGCTTCCATGGCGAAGAGCGCGGCCGCCATCCGGCCCGCCCGCATGCGCTGGGTCTGTCGCTCCCCCAGCGGCTTCCCGAACGTGACGCGGGAGTTCGCCCAGTCCAGCGTGGGCTGCCAGGCCTGCTTGGCCATCCCGAGGCAGATGGCGGGGATGCTGACCGCGCGGCCGACGTTGAGAATGGTCAGCGCGTATTTCAGGCCCTTCCCGACCTCGCCGATCACGTTGGCCGCGGGAATCCGCACGTCCGTGAAGGTCATGTGCGCGTTCTCGATGCCGCGGCAGCCTTCGAATTGGCACCGCTGGCGAACGGTCACCCCCGGCGCGGTCATGTCGAGAATGAAGGCCGTGTGCACCCGGTCGTCCGCGGCTTTGCCTGCGGGGACCGGAATCCACACCTGGCCGCCGCCGCGGGACTCCCGTCTGGCCGGCACGCGCGCGATCAGCGTCACGTAGCGGGCGAGCGGGCCGTTCGTGCACCAGAGCTTCTCGCCGTTGACGGTGAACTGCGCGCCGGTCTCGTCGAGCACCGCCTCCGTCTGGACGTTCGCGGCGTCGGAGCCGGTGATCGGTTCGGTCAGCGCAAAGGCGGAGACCGCATCCCGCGCCACGCGCGGCAGGTAGATCTTCTTTTGCTCCTCGTTGCCGAACAGGAGAATCGGCATCGCGATGCCGATGGACTGGGGAACCGCCACGGTGAGGGCCAGGCTGTTGCTCCACCCGGCGATCAGCGTGAGGACGCGCCCGTAGGTCGTGTACGAGAAGCCGAGGCCTCCGTATTCCCTGGGGATTTTCAGGGCGAACGCGCCCAGATCGAACAGACCCCGGAGCACCGTGTCGGGAATCTTTCCCGTCCGCTCGATCTCTTCCGGATCGACCTGACTCCGCAGGAAGGCCTCGATCCGCACGCAATAGGCCGCTTCCGCCTCCCGCTCTTCGGCCGGCTCCTCCGGCGGGAGCAGCAGCGTGAAGTCGGGGCGCCCGAGGAACAGCCCGGCCATGAAGCTGGGCGCGGCCATCCGCTCCCGCGCTTCCTCGAGCTTCTCCAGTCCAGGGAGGAGTTCCGACATGGCTCGACCCGACCAGGCGGCTATACCCGCGGCGGCACCTCCTCGAACCGCGCGGTGAAGTGGCGGAGCACGGGGGCCTCGTAGGTCATCCTGAGGCCGGCGATCCGGTCGCGCCGGCGGTAGAGCTCGATGATGGACTCGGCGACGTAGGTGATCTGCATGTTCGTGTACACCCGTCGGGGGATCGCCAGCCGCACCATCTCGAGCTCGGGATGCGCCGTCCGGCCGGTGGCCCGGTCTTTCTTCCCGAACATCACAGTGCCGATCTCGACGCCGCGGATGCCGTATTCGCGGTACAGCGCCACCGCCAGCGCCTGGGCGGGATACCGGTCCTGCGTCAGGTGCGGGAGGAATTCCTTCGCGTTCAAGTACACCGCGTGGCCGCCGACCGGCTTCAGGATCGGCACGCCCCCGCCTTCGAGCAGCTCGCCCAGGTAGCGCACCTGGCTGACCCGGAACCGGAGATACTCTTCCTCCAGCACTTCCTTGAGCCCCCGCGCGATGGCCTCCAGGTCCCGGCCCGCCAGCCCCCCGTAGGTGGGAAAGCCCTCGACGAGGATCAGCATGTTCGTGATGCCCTGCGCCCATCCGTCGTGGTTCAGGCTCAGAAACCCGCCGATGTTCACGAGCCCGTCCTTCTTGGCCGACATGGTGCAGCCGTCCCCGTGGCCGAACAGCTCGCGGGCGATCTCGATGATCGGCTTGTCCGCGTAGCCCGGCTCCCGCTCCTTGATGAAGAAGCAGTTCTCCGCGAACCGGCAGGCGTCGAAGAACAGCGGGATGCCGTACTTGTTCACGAGCGCGCGGGTCTGCCTGACGTTCTCCATGGACACGGGCTGGCCGCCCCCGCTGTTGTTCGTGATCGTGAGCATGACCAGCGGGATGCGCTCGCGCCCCACCCGGTTGATCGCGTCCTCCAGCCGGCCCAGGTCCATGTTCCCCTTGAACGGCAGCTCCTTGTGCGGGTCGTAGGCCTCCTTGATGACCAGATCCACCGCCTCCGCCTTCTGATGCTCCACGTTCGCGCGGGTCGTGTCGAAGTGGATGTTGTTGGGCACGACCATGCCCGCCTTGACGACCGTGGAGAACAGGAGGTTTTCGGCCATGCGGCCCTGGTGCGTGGGGATCACGTGCTTGTAGCCGAAGATCGAGCGGACCGTCTCCTCGAAGTGATAGTAGTTCCTGCTGCCGGCGTAAGACTCGTCGCCGAGCATGAGGCCGGCCCACTGGTTGTCGCTCATCGCCGAGGTGCCGCTGTCCGTCAGCAGGTCCACGTACACGCTGTCGGCCGGCACGTGGAAGAGGTTGTAGCCGGACTCCTTCAGCAGCCGCTCGCGCTCCTCGCGCGTCGTCCGCTTGATCGGCTCCACGACCTTGATCTTGAACGGTTCAGACGGGAACTTCATGGGTTGCGCCCTTGAATCGCGCCAACTGCGCCTTGAAGCCCTTGGCGTCTTCGTATTCGAACACGTAGCGGGTCATGTCGAAGAGCGGGGCGGGGTTGAGATCCCGGATCAGCTCCGGCTTCCAGGTGATCTGGAGCTGGCTGATCATCGTGATCGGGGTGGGCGTGCCCACGACGCCGAGCGGCACCTGCCCGTAGGCGCGGGAGAAGATCAGGATCTCCCCGTCGAACATGGCGGCGTTGAGGTCCTGGGCCGCGCCCTCCTTCCGGAAGTCCTGCTCCAGACGCTGAAACATGGGCGACCGGGCCAGCTCCTCCCGAAAGGCGTAGAAGATCTTGATCCCGGCCCGCCGCTGATCCTCCATCACCTGGACGGCGTCAGCCACCAGGGCCGGCTGCCGCATCTGGGTCTCGGTCAGGACCAGCAGGCGACGGATCATCACGTTGCGGCGGACCGCCGCCTGGTTGGCCAGAAGGTAGTTGGGATAGAGCGCCTCGCCCTTCTTCCAGATGTTCCAGCGCTCCATGATCGCGTCCACCGACCGCTCCGCCGTCTCCATCAGGCGGACCGCCTCGGCGTTGGCGGCGGCCCCTTCGTAGGTCAAGGTCTGCGATTCGAGCTGCCGCAGCTCGCGGCCGATCGCCTCGACCTTCTGGGGGATGTACTTGGGGGTCTTGGGGACGTGCAGCATCACGTCCACGGCGGTGAGCGCCAGCTTCCAGTATTCCTTGGCCTGGGCCGGCGCCTTGTCCTTCTGGGCGATGAGCAGGAGCTCGACGGGATTCTTCTCGAGGAGGTTGGCGATCCTGATGCAGAGCTCGGGCTTGGGCACCTTGAGCCCGCGGCGCAGGAGGTTGGCCTCCGGCTGGGCGATGCCCAGCTTCTCGGCCAGCGCGTAATCGCTGCTCAGGCGATACCGGCGCTTGACCTCTTCGAGATAGGCCGCACTCTCCAGCATCCTGCCCTCGCGCGAGCGCGATGATACCATAGTTGGGAGAATCAGGCGGAGAAGTTGTGGAGAACGGGCGTGGCGCCGGCTTCCGGCGTCACGCGGCTTCCGTCGCGCGGGCTCTCTTCCGCTCCAGCCCCATCCAGAAGCCTTCCAGGTAGTCCAGGACCGCTTTGACGCCCAGGCGGAAGTCGGCCCTCTCCTGCTCCGTCATCCCGCCGGCGGCGCGGTCCGCGCCCTCCACCGCGGCGACGGCCTGTTCCATAGCCTTTTCGTGCTGGGCCTCGAGCTGCCGGTGAAAGGTGAAGTAGGTCATGTCCATGAGCGGGTGCCGTTCCGCCTTGAGACGGGAGAGGCCCGGAATCAGATGATCCCACATGGTGATCGCCATGTTCTCCAGGCCGAAGGAGGCGCCGAGGGCTTTGGCGTGGTTGCCGTCGCTGTAGAGCCGCTCCATGCCGTCGATGTAGGCCTTCGTGGAGGGGAGCATGGGGCGGGTCATCGCCTCGTGGACGTCCACGCCGATCGAGCGCAGGAAGTCCCGATAGAGCAGCTCGTGGCGATTCCTGATGCGGCCGTCGCCCAGTTCCGAATAGAGGACCTTCGTCAACTCATCGGCCACCGCCTCGTCCTCGGTGTTGACGAGCTGCGAAACCAGGATTCTCGGGAAGAACCGGGCGAAGTTGTAGAACTCCGCCGCAAACCGCCGGAGGTCCTCATCGGTGAGCGCCCCGGTCTTGAAGCGATCCAGGTACGGATTGTTGATGGCTCCGTGGCAAAGCACGTACCCGCGCATTTCCTCATAGAAGGACATGGCCCACCTCCTGCCAGACCGGCCGCCGCGCCAAGGCCGTAAAGCCAATACAATAATATACTTTTTACATCATTCCGGCAACATTTATTTTTACGTTGAGAGATCGCGTAAATTTTTCGGCGCAATTTAGCTTTGGCCATCGTTTTAATTTAAATATTTATACAATGCTATCGGACGATGTTAATTTTTTATTGAATGATGCGATAACTATGTTATACTGGCGTTGCTTGGCTCCAGACCCCGCAGCGCCGCCGTCAATCCTGGTCCGACTATTTCGCAGGAGGTGTACCATGGAGAGGACAACGGGTATTGATCACATCACCCTCTGCGTGGAGAATCTGGCTGCCGCGGAATATCTCTTCACCAAGGTCCTGGGCTTCGAGGTGATCTGGTCGGCGCGGGATGTCGGCACCGACAAGTCCAGCATGGACACGATCGTGGTGCAGCGCGGCAGCGCCAAGGTGGCCCTCATGCAGGGACGGGACAAGATCGTCAAGTCGCAGATCACGGAATTCATCGAGAAGTACGGGCAGGGGGTCCAGCACATTGCCATCGAGGTGGACGACATCGAGGCGGTCTGTCGCGAGTGGGAGACTCACGGGGTGAAGTTCAGCGGGCCGATCAAGGATGGACGGGACGGGTTCGGACCGCTGAAGCAGCGTTTCACCTACCCGCTCTTCCCGGGCGGCGGCGTCTTCTTCGAGCTCACCCAACGCCGGCACGGAACCGAGCAATCCAAGACGTTCGTCCGCGGAACCGTCGAATCCCTCTACCAAGACATCGAGCGGGACCAGTTGCAAGGGGTCGAACGGACGATCATCGACTACGAGACGCTCCCGTTGCCGTTCGAGGGCATGACCTTCAAACGCGCATCGTAAGACAGCGACGAACGCGGAACGATGAACGCACGGCTCATCCCTTCCGCCTTCAGCCTTCATACTTCCGCCTTTAACGAGGGGGAGGCCCGCGATGTACCTCATTAAGAAAGGCCATGCGCCCAATCAGGCCCACGTCGGGATTCCCGAGGGCCTGTGTGAAGAAGAACACGGCCGCCGTGGGTTCACCGGCCCGGCGTCGCACCTGTACCGGCTCCATCCTCCTACCGGCTGGGTGCGCATCGAGGGCCCCCTTCGGCCCCGGGCGTTCGCCTGCGCGGCCCTCCCCGCCCCTGATCAACGAACGGTTGACGCAAGGCCCGTGGAGATCCTGCGGAGCCAGGATGCGCGCGTGTTCATCTCCCGCCGCTCGGCGACCATGCCCTATTTCCTCCGCAACGGGGACGGGGACGAAGTCTATTTCGTCCACGAGGGCCAGGGCCGGTTCGAGACGGACTACGGCACGCTGGCTTACGAGCCCGGCGACTATGTCGTGATCCCCAAGGGCACGACCTATCGCGTGCACGCCGGCACGAACCAATCCCTGTTCGTGATCGTGGAGACGCCGGAGCCGGTGGCACTACCCGACCGAGGCATGCTGGGCCGGCACGCCCTGTTCGACCCGGGCGTGCTCACGGCCCCGGAGCTGTCCCCCGTCGCAGACGCTCCACGCGAGCCGCGCGAATGGGAAGTTCGGATCAAACGGGACGGAGACCACACGAAGGTCGTCTACCCGTTCTACCCGATGGACGTTGTGGGCTGGAAAGGCGATCTCTGGGCGGCCAAGCTGAACGTGCGGGACTTCCGGCCCGTCATGAGCCCGCGCTATCACCTCCCGCCCAGCGTTCACGCGACCTTCCAGGCCGGCGGGCTGCTCCTCTCCACCTTCGCGCCCAGGCCCCTGGAGAGCGATCCGGATGCGCTGCGGGTGCCGTTCTACCACCGGAACATGGACTACGACGAGGTGCTCTTCTACCACAAGGGGAGCTTTTTCAGCCGGGCGGGCATCCAGCCCGGCATGCTCACCCTGCACCCCCAGGGCATCCACCACGGGCCGCAGCCCCAGGCGGTCGAGGCGAGCAAGAGCAAAACCAGCACGGACGAGGTGGCGGTCATGATCGAGTCGCGGCACCCCTTCACCGTGCTCCCCGAGCTGGAATCGGTCGAGGTGAAGGAATATGCCGAGAGCTGGAACCAGAACAGGAGCGGACGATGAAGCTAGTCAGCTTTCAGGTGCAGACGCCGGTCGGCCGGTTCACGCGGGTCGGAGCCCTGGCCGGCGAGGACGGGCAGACGATCGTTGACCTCAACATGGCCCAGGTCCGGTGGCTGGCCGACCAGCAGGAGGCCCAAGCCTACCGGCTGGCTGACGCGATGGTGCCGGCTTCCATGCTCGAGCTGCTGGAGGGCGGGCCTTCCGCGATGGCGGCGGCGCGGCAGGCCTTCGACCACGCCGTCCGGCTGGGCGGCGCCGCGCAGGGCCCTCAAGGAGAAACGATCCGGTACGGGGCCAAGAGCGTCCGCCTCCTGGCCCCGCTGCCGAACCCGCCCTCGCTGCGCGACTTCATCGCCTTCGAGGACCACGTCGCCGCCACCTCCAAGAAGCGCGCGCAGACGATCCCGCCCGAATGGTACAAGGCCCCCGCCTATTACAAGGGCAACCACCGGTCCATCATCGGGCCGGACGAAGACCTGCCCTGGCCGCTGGAGACCGCCAAGCTGGACTACGAACTGGAACTGGCCTGCGTCATCGGCCGCCGGGGACGGGACGTGTCGGAGCGGGACGCGCCGGCCTACATCGCCGGCTACACGATCATGAACGACTTCAGCGCCAGGGACATCCAGTTTCAGGAGATGGCCTGCCGCATGGGACCAGCCAAGGGCAAGGATTTCGCCACGGCGATCGGCCCCTGTCTGATCACGCCGGACGAGATCCCGGACCTCAACGGCCTGACCATGATCGCCCGGGTCAACGGCGTGACCTGGTCCAAGGGGCGGTTCGGCACGATTCATTGGTCTTTCCCGCAGATGATCGCGCACGTGTCGCGCGGCGAAACCGTGTATCCGGGCGACCTCTTCGGCTCCGGCACGGTGGGGGGTGGGTGCGGACTCGAACTGGACCGCTACCTGAACCCCGGCGACGTGGTGGAGCTGGAGATCCAGCCCATCGGGGTCCTGCGGACCAGGGTGGTAAAATAGACAATCAAGGAGCTTCGGCATGAGCACCACGATGACCGAGACCCATGCAAATCCGGCGGTCGCGCAACTAGCCGACCGACACCGGGCCCTCTATGAGAGCCCGGAGATTGAAGCCAGGCTGAACGCCGTCATCCGGGATGCCCCCCATTCCAAGCTTTCGGACTGGGACGTGCACCGGATTCTGCGGACCGCACGGGCGGTGTTCTTCGACAGCCACGTGGAGCTGGTCTCGGGGCACCATACCGCGGCCTATCTCCGGTTCGCCTCCATCGCCCGGATCCCCCAGTTGCTCAGGCTCATCGAGCGGGACATGGCGGACTGGCTCCGGTTGACCTTCCAGCACGATCCGATCGCCGGCCTCGTCGCCACGGCGTCGGACGCCCACCTGCTCGCCGAAGGGGTGGCGGATCTCCTGCGCGAGAAGATGCGGCTCCGCGTGGTGTTGACCCCCTATCACGAGGACACGGGAAAGATCGGGACCGAGGTGGCCACCGGCGCGATCAGGCCGGGGGAGCGGTTCGTCGTGCTGAACGACGTGACCACCCGCGGGAACTGCGTGAGCAAGCTGGGCCGCGTGGTGACCGATTCCGGAGGCGTTCTCGCCGGCATGATGGTCTTCGCCCGCCGCGACAGCGGACAATTCCCCCTGATGACCGAGCTGACCGCGAAGTTCCCCTTCTACTACACGGCCAACCTGGAGATGCCTCAGTGGGAGCCGGATCAGTGTCCGCTCTGCGCGACGAAGAAGCCCTTGCTTTCCTGGAGGGATATGCCAGAATTCTGACAATAGTGAACAACGAAGGGGGCTCCAAATGGGCGTCGAGATCGAGGAAGTGGCGCGGACGATCAAGCGGCCGGACCTCGTGCAGATGTACTACTACCTCCGTTTGACACGCACGCTGGAGGACCGCATCACCGCCCTGTACCGTCAGGGCCGCATCGTCGGAGGGGTCTACACGAGCAACGGGATGGAGGCCGTCGCCGTCGGCTACGCCTCGGCCCTGGAACCGGACGACATCATCGCCCCCTATCACCGGGACATGGGGGCCTTCCTGGTCCGGGGCATCACGCCCGGCGAGGTCGTGGCCCAGTACCTGGGCAAGCGCACCGGCCCGACCAAGGGCAAGGACGGCAACGTCCACATCGGGGACTTGAAGCGCGGCATCATCGGCTTCGTGAGCCACCTGGCCGACAACTATCCGGTGGCCACCGGCGCGGCCCTCTCCTTCAGACTGCGCGGCGAGCCCCGCGTGGTGGTCACCAACACGGGCGACGGCGGGACCAGCCGGGGGGACTTCCACGAAGCGATGAACTTCGCTTCGGTTCGAAAGCTGCCGGTCGTTTTCTTCTGCAACAACAACCAGTACGCCTACTCCACTCCCCTCAATCTTCAAATGGCGATCCCGAACGTGGTGGACCGGGCTAAGGCCTATGCCATTCCCGGGGAGATCGTGGACGGCAACGACGTGGCCGCCGTCCACCTGGCTGCGAAGCGGGCCGTGCAACGCGCCCGCTCCGGCGAGGGGCCGACGTTCATCGAATGCAAGACCATGCGGATGCACGGCCACTCGGAACACGACTCGGCCAAGTACGTCCCCCGGGAGCTGCTGGAGGAATGGAAAAAAAGGGATCCGATCCTGAAGGCGGAGCAGTGGCTCACCCGGCTCGGCTACGGGGACGAGACCCTGTTCCGCGAAGTCGAGGAGCGGGTCAAGAAGGAAGTGGAAGCGGGGGTAGAGTTCGCGGAACAGAGTCCCCTGCCGGAAGGCCCGGAAGTGCTCGACGGGGTCTTCGCGGATTGAAGCTGATGAGGCGCGAGGCACGGGGCGCGCGGCAAGAGGGCTTGCGCCCCCAGCCCCTTGCCCCTAGCCACTGGCCTCTAGCCCCAATTTCGAAACAGGGAGCGTCACGATGACCACGACAGCTCAGGCCCAGCGTGAAGTCACGTACCTGGAGGCGATCCGCGAGGCGCTGGACGAGGAGATGGCCCGGGACGAGCGGGTCTTTCTCCTGGGAGAGGACATCGGCCCCTACGGCGGAGCCTTCCGGATCACGGAGGGCTTCCAGGACAAATACGGAGACTGGCGGGTGCTGGACACCCCGCTGTCTGAGTCCGGCATCGTCGGGGCGGCCATCGGGGCCGCCATGATGGGCATGCGGCCGGTCGTGGAGATGCAGTTCGCCGACTTCATCTCCTGCGCCTTCGACCAGATCACGGAGGTGGGCGCCAAGAATCACTACAGGTGGGGAGCCGCGGTGCCGATGGTCATCCGGGCTCCCTTCGGCGGCGGCGTGCACGGAGGCCCGTTCCATTCGGAATGTCCGGAAGGCTGGTTTTTCCACTCGCCGGGGCTCAAGCTCGTCGCCCCCTCGACACCTTACGACGCCAAGGGGCTCCTCAAGGCCGCCATTCGTGACAACAACCCGGTCATCTACTTCGAGCACAAGTTCCTTTATCGCCGGATCAAGGCCGTTCTGCCAACGGAGGACTACGTCGTCCCGATCGGGACGGCCGACGTGAAGCGGCCCGGCCGCGACATCTCGGTCATCACGTACGGCGCCATGGTCCACGTCGCGCTGGAAGCAGCCGAGTCGCTGACGCAGGAGGGGCTCGACCTGGAAGTGGTGGACCTCCGCTCGCTGATCCCGCTCGACAAGCAGACGATCTTCGAGTCGGTCAAGAAGACCAGCAAGGCGATCGTCCTGCACGAGGACAACAAGACCGGCGGGGTCGGCGCCGAGGTCGCCGCGCTGCTGGCGGAAGAGTGCTTCGATTGCCTGGACGGGCCGATCCTGCGGATCGCGGCGCCGGACACGCCGGTGCCGTTCAGCACGCCGCTGGAGGAGTTCTTCCTCCCGAAGGCGGGCGACGTGGTCGCCGCGGCGCGGAAGCTGGCCGCCTACTGACGCGAGTCCGCGCATGCGGACTCGCGCAGGCGCGGGGTGCGTGGCACGAGGCTAGAGGTCGGCCCCTTCTTCACCCGGCGCCCAGAGCCCCGAACCTCGCGCCCGCATGAAACTGGAGGTTTCATGCCTGACATCATCATGCCGCAGCTCGGCGAGAGCATCGCCGAGGGAACGGTCGTGAAGTGGCTCATCCGGCCAGGCGGACGGGTCGAGAAGGACCAGTCCCTCCTGGAAGTGGAGACCGACAAGGTCTCCCTGGAGATCCCGTCCCCCGCCTCCGGAATCCTGACGGAGACCCTCGTCAAGGAGGGCCAGACCGTGCCCATCGGCACGGTGCTCGCGCGCCTGGACAGTGAAGCCCCGACCGAGGTCGTCAACCGGGTCGGCGGCGTGGTAGTCCGGCCGATGCCCCAGGGAGAAGGGCCGGAGCACTATTCCCCCGCCGTCCGGCAACTGGCCAAAGAGCATGGGGTGGACCTCTCGCTCGTCAAGGGCACGGGTGCAGGAGGCCGGGTGACGCGCAAGGACATTCTGGACTTCGTCGCGCAGCACGGAGCGCCAAGCGAAGCCGCAACCTCTGACGTTTCACGTCTCCCGTCTCACGAGGAAGTCTTACCCCTCACCGCCATGCGCAAGACCATCGCCGAGCGGATGGTCAAGAGCCGCCAGACCTCGGCCCACGTCGCCACGTTTTTCGAGGCGGACTTTTCCGGGATCGCCAAGTTCCGCGAGGGCCGCGGGCTGACCTACCTGCCCTTCGTGATCCATGCCGTGGCCCGCGCATTGAAGGCCGTGCCGATCCTGAACTCCTCCTGGGGCGATCAGGGCATCGTCCTGAAGAGGGACATCCACGTCGGGATCGCCGTGGCCCTGGAGGAGGGGCTCCTCGTGCCGGTCGTCCGGCAGGCCGACCGCAAGGGCCTGACCCAACTGGCCAAGGAAGCGGCCGACCTGGCCGAGCGGGCGAGGAGCAAGAAACTGAACCCGGAGGAAGTCCAGGGCGGGACCTTCACGATCACGAACCACGGAGGCGGCGGCAGCCTCTTCAGCACGCCGATCATCCACCAGCCCCAGATCGCGATCCTGGGCGTCGGCGCCGTGCAGAAGCGGCCGGTCGCGGTCAACGACGCGATCGCCATCCGGCCCATGTGTTACCTGAGCCTCTCCTTCGACCACCGCGTCATTGACGGGGCGACGGCCGACCAGTTCCTGTCGAAGGTCAAGTCGTATTTGGAACAGAGTGACTGGGAACAGTATGTGTGAAGCGCACCTCGTGAAGCGTATCTCGCGAACACCACGAACGGCGCTTCACGATTCACGAGCGACGCCATGAGCCACGCAGTCATCGTCAGCGCCGTCCGGACCCCGCTGGGGAGCTTCAACGGCGTCTTCAGCCCGGTCCCCGCGACCAAGCTGGGGAGCCTCGCGATCGCCGAGGCCCTGAAGCGCGCGCGCTTGCCGGGCGACCGGGTGGAGGAAGTCCTGATGGGCTGCGTCCTCTCCGCCGGCCTGGGGCAGGCTCCGGCGCGGCAAGCCGCGATCGGCGCCGGACTTCCCCACTCGGTCGGCGCCACGACGGTCAACAAAGTCTGCGGGTCCAGCCTCAAGACCGTCATCATGGCGGCCCAGGCGATCGGGCTCGGGGAGGCCAGGATCGTCGTGGCCGGCGGCATGGAGAGCATGACCCGCGCGCCCTACCTGCTCGAGCGGGCGCGGCAGGGCTACCGGCTGGGGCACGCCGAGCTGGTGGACAGTCTCGTGAAGGACGGCCTCTGGGACGTCTACAACAACTTCCACATGGGCAACGCCGGCGAGCTCTGCGCCGCCAAGTATGGGCTCACGCGCGGCGAGCTGGACGACTTCGCCCTGGAGAGCTACCGCCGGGCCAAGGAGGCGATCGCGACCGGCGCCTTCAAGCGGGAGATCGTGCCGGTGGAGGTGCCGCAGAAAAAGGGCGGCCCCCTGCTCGTCGCCGAGGACGAGGAGCCGAACCGCGCGGACCTGGGCAAGCTGCGGTCGCTCAAGCCGGTCTTCCAGGAGGACGGGAAGCTGACCGTCGGCAACTCCCCCTCCTGCAACGACGGAGCCGCCGCGCTCGTGCTCATGGCGGAAGAGGAAGCCCAGGCCTTCGGCCTCAAGCCGATGGCCCGCATCGTCGGCTACGCGGGAGCGGCGCTGGCGCCCGAATGGTTCACGATCGCCCCGGTGGAGGCGATCAAACGGCTCTTCAAACGGACCGGGCTCTCGCTGGCCGACGTGGACCTGTTCGAGATCAACGAGGCCTTCTCCTCCGTCTCCCTGGCCGTCCAGCGGGAACTGGGCCTGGATTCGGCGAAGGTCAACGTGAACGGCGGCGCGGTCGCGCTGGGCCACCCGATCGGGGCGACGGGGGCGCGCATCCTCACGACGCTCCTGTACGCGATGGAGGCCCGCGGCGCCCGGCGGGGCCTCGCCAGCCTCTGCATCGGCGGGGGCGAGGCGCTGGCGGTGCTCGTGGAACGTGATGGGTGATCGGTGATGCGTGATGAGCAGTGAGGCTTACACAAGCGCTCACTTCTTACCCATCACCCATCACACATCACGAGGTCACAATGAAGCTCGACGACATCACATGCGTCGGGGTCGTCGGTCTGGGCCAGATGGGGAGCGGCATCGCGCAGGTGGCGGCCTCGGCCGGATGGGGCGTCCTCTGCTGCGACGTCAGCGACGCTTCGCTCCAGTCCGGCATGCAGAAGATCCGCGACGGGCTGAAGCGGGCCGTCGAGAAGGGCTCCCTCACCCCCGACCGGATCACACCGATCCTCGCCCGTCTCCGCACGACCGGCCGGCTCGACGATCTGGCGGAAGCCCACCTGGTCATCGAAGCGGCGCCGGAGAACCGGCAGCTCAAGGCCGACCTGTTCAATCGGCTGGGCCAGCTCTGCAAACCGGAAACGGTCCTGGCCAGCAACACCTCCTCGATCTCGATCACGCAGCTCGGCGCCGCCTCGGGCCGACCGGACCGTGTCGTGGGGATGCACTTCATGAACCCCGTGCCGGTCATGCGCCTGGTCGAGATCGTCCGGGGCCGCGAGACTTCGGACGAGACGATCGCGCTGGCCGAGGCCGTCGCGCAGCGGCTCGGCAAGGTGCCCGTGCTCAGCAAGGACGCGCCGGGCTTCATCGTCAACCGGGTGCTCATGCCGATGATCAACGAGGCCATCTTCGCCCTGCAGGAGGGGGTGGCGACGGCGGAGGCCATTGACCTCGCGATGACCGCCGGCACCAACCAGCCGGTCGGGCCCCTGGCGCTCGCCGACCGGATCGGCCTGGACACGGTGCTCGCGATCTGCGAGGTGCTGCATCAGGACCTGAACGATCCCAAGTTCCGCCCCTGCCCGCTCCTGCGCCAGTACGTGGAGGCCGGTTGGCTGGGACGGAAGACCGGCCGCGGATTCTATATCTACTCTCGTGAGGCGTGAAGCGTGAGGCGTCAGGCGTGACCGACGAGCGCAAAGAGCGGTTCACCTCCCTGTCGGGCTTGCCGATCGGCCGGGTCTACACAGCCGAGGATGTGAAGGACTGGGACCCGACGCGGGACCTGGGCCGGCCAGGGGAACCGCCCTACACTCGAGGGGTCTACCCGACCATGTACCGGGGCCGGCTCTGGACCATGCGTCAGTTCGCCGGCTTCGGCTCCGCGGCCGACACGAACGCCCGCTTCAAGTACCTGCTGGAGCGGGGCCAGACCGGCCTCAGCGTGGCCTTCGACATGCCGACGTTGATGGGGCTGGACTCGGATGACCGGCTCGCGCACGGGGAGGTCGGCTACTGCGGGGTGGCAATCTCCTCGGTGGACGACATGGAGCGGCTCTTCGACGGCATCCCGCTGGACCGGGTCACGACCTCGATGACGATCAACGGGCCGGCGGCCGTGCTCTTCGCCATGTACCTGGCGGTTGCCGAGCGGCGCGGCGTTCCCCTCGACCGGCTGGACGGCACGATCCAGAACGACATCCTCAAGGAGTACATCGCCCAGAAGGAATGGCTCTTCCCCCCGGAGCCGCATCTTCGGTTGATTACCGATACGATCGCCTACTGCACGAAGGCGGTGCCCAAGTGGCACCCGATCAGCGTCAGCGGCTACCACATCCGGGAGGCCGGCTCGACCGCCGTGCAGGAGCTGGCCTTCACCCTTTACGACGGGCTGACCTACGTCGAAGCCGCAGTGAAGGCCGGGCTGGCCGTGGATACTTTCGCGCCCCAGCTTTCCTTCTTCTTCAACGTGCACAACGATTTTTTCGAAGAGATCGCCAAGTTCCGGGCGGCGCGGCGCCTGTGGGCCCGCGAGATGGAGCAGCGGTTCCATCCCCAGGACCCCCGCTCGTGCCAGCTCCGTTGCCACGCCCAGACCGCCGGCTGCTCGCTCACGGCCCAGCAGCCGACGAACAACGTGGTCCGCACCGCCCTGCAGGCGCTGGCGGCGGTCCTGGGCGGCACCCAGTCGCTCCACACGAACTCGATGGACGAGACCCTGGCGCTCCCCACCGAGGAGGCGGTCAAGCTGGCGCTGCGCACCCAGCAGATCATCGCCCACGAGAGCGAGGTGCCCAACACGGTGGACCCGCTGGGCGGCTCCTACTACGTCGAGTGGCTCACGAACCGGCTGGAGGAGGGGGCCAGGGAGTATTTCCGGAAGCTGGATGCGATGGGCGGGATGGTGAAGGCCATCGAGCGGGGGTACCCGCAGCGGGAGATTCTGGAGGCCTCCCAACGGTACCAGAAGGAGGTCGAGCGGAAGGAGCGGACGATCGTCGGCGTGAACGACTACGTCGAGCCGGAGCAACAGGCGATCCCGATCCTCAAGATCGGGCCGGAGGTGGAGCGGGAGCAGATCGCGCGGCTCGCCGACCTGCGCAAGGCCCGCGACTCCTACCGGACCGCGGGGACGATCCAGGCGCTGCAGGAGGCGGCGGCGACCGACGAGAACCTGATGCCCTGCCTGCTCGACGCGGTGAAGGCGCGCGCGACGCTGGGCGAGATTTGCGCGGCGCTCAAGGAAGTGTTCGGAACCTATCGCGAGCCGGTGGTGCTGTGATGAGACCCGAGCGGGTCCTGTCGTCGAACAGCCCAGCCGTGCTCACTTCATCCATCCCCCCGTGGGGGGCTGATCAGCATGCTGCACCTTGCAACCTTATGGAGCGTGAGTTTCGCTCATGAGTCTCTGCGCCGCTCTCCCCTTCCGTTGCGCGCGGCTGGGCTCCCAGTTCGACGCCACCCGCAAGACGGGCTTTTTCGTGAGCTCGCGAAGGGGATTGATGGAGAGGGGTATGAAGCTCGGAGCGTTTGACATATTCCCGGTGACGGACGGGCGGTTCCGGCTGGACGGGGGCACCATGTTCGGCGGACTGAGGAGTGATCTGATCATTGGCCACGATTGACATCATCAGAAGGAAAGTACGGGGTCAGGAGTACGAATTTGCGGTTCCCCATTTCTTCGAGGAAATGGCCAATGATGATCTCCAGTTTGTGGACATCGAGAATGCTATTCTTAAGGGAAGGATTAGGCGCCGCTTTACGCGCGATCCACGCGGCGCTCGGCACGAAATTGTGGGGCCAGCTACGGACGGACGGCGGGTAGCAGTCATCTGTCGGATCAAGGAGACGGGGAAATTGCTCTTCATCACAACGTATGCGCTGAAGTCGGCGTAGAGAGGTGAAACCAATGTATGACTACGGCAAATGCCACGTGTGCGGCGGAAAGATGGAGCGCAGACAAATACGTCAGGACTTTTGGGTGAAAGGCAAACTGGTCGTCGTGGAGAATGTCCCTGCCGGCGTGTGCGCCCGATGTGGCGAAAAAGTCGTCCGAGCTGAAGTCGGACGAAGGCTCACCGAGGTGGTTTCGAGCAAGAAGGGGTTCAGGAAGTCACGGACGATGACCGTGCCCGTCGTACGGTTTTCAGAGGAAGTCGCGTAAGACCGCAATTTCCTCTTTTCTCGAATAACGAACGTCCAATGACGAGTGACGCTTTCCATGAAGCTCGGAGCGTTTGACATATTCCCGGTGACGGACGGGCGGTTCCGGCTGGACGGGGGCGCCATGTTCGGGGTGGTGCCGCGCGTCCTGTGGGAGCAGTGCTGCCCGGCCGACGAGCGGAACC